>JAABRB010000112.1 GCA_011391185.1 Betaproteobacteria bacterium | reverse complement strand
GTCGGCACGACGCACCCGGGCAACATCGGGTCGGCGGCGCGCGCGATGAAGACGATGGGCCTCACGCGGCTCGTCCTGGTCGCGCCGCGCGCATTCCCGCATCCGGAGGCCGAGGCGCTGGCCACTGGCGCGGCGGATCTGCTCGCCGCCGCGCAGGTTTGCGGGACGCTGGAGGAAGCGATCGGTGACGCGACGCTGGCGGTCGCTTTCTCGGCGCGGCACCGCGATCTCTCGCTTCCGGAGCTCGATGTGCGTGCCGCCGCGGCCTTTTCCGTCGCGGCGGCGCAGCAGAGCGAGGTGGCGCTGGTGTTCGGCACCGAGAGCGCCGGGCTCTCGAACGAGGCGATTCTGAAGTGCCAGCGGCGCGCCTGGATACCCACGAGCGACGCCTATGGGTCGCTCAATCTCGCGGCGGCGGTCCAGGTCGCGGCGTACGAGCTGCACGTCGCGGCTTCCGGAGGGGCGGGGCGCGGGACAGAAGCGGCAATATCCGCCGCGAGTGTGGACGACGTCGAGGCATTCTATGCGCACCTCGAGCAGAACCTGGTGCAGGCGGGATTTCTGGATCCGGCGCAACCGCGACGGCTGATGGAGCGGCTGCGCCGCCTGTTCGGTCGCGCCCGGCTCGAGCCCGAGGAGATCAACATCCTGCGAGGAATTCTCACCGCATGGGACGGCCTGGGCCGACGGCGCTGAGCGGGCGGTGTCAGGGAAACGCGGGCCTGGCGACGAATAAAATTTGGATGCTGCAAACTTGAGTAAATTGCTAAGGTATATACTACTCCCTGGTTCCTGAAGGATTTTTGCCATGTTCACCCGGCTTCGCGAGGACATCGCCTGTGTCTTCGATCGCGACCCGGCTGCGCGCAGCGGCTGGGAGGTCCTCACGTGTTATCCGGGTCTGCACGCGATCCTCTTTCATCGGCTGACGCACTGGTTGTGGACGACGGTTCACTTGCGCTGGCTGGCGCGCTGGATCTCCCATTTCGCGCGCTGGGTGACCGGCATCGAGATTCACCCGGGCGCGACCATCGGACGGTGTTTTTTCATCGACCACGGCATGGGTGTGGTGATCGGCGAGACGGCCATCATCGGCAACGGCTGCACGCTCTACCACGGCGTCACGCTCGGTGGCACGACGTGGAACAAGGGCAAACGCCACCCGACGCTCGGCAACGGGGTGATCATCGGTGCCGGCGCGAAGGTGCTCGGGCCGATCAACGTCGGCGACGGCGCGAAAATCGGCTCGAATGCGGTCGTCGTCAAGGATGTTCCGGCCGGCGCCACGGCGATCGGTATCCCTGCGCGCATCATGGAGACGCCCGACGAACTCGCGCGCGAGGCGCATGCGGCGAAGCTGGGGTTCTCGGCGTATGCGCTCTCCACCCGCGGCGACGAGGACCCGGTGGCACGGGCGATTCGCGGTCTCACCGACCACACTGCGGAGGTGGAGGAGCGCGTCGCCGAGCTCAAGGAGCGAATTCGCGCGCTCGAGGCGCGCCTTCCCGAGTCGGGGCCGCGCGCCGAGCCGCCGGCCCTGCGCAAAGTGGTGGACAACTGACCGGGTCCGTTGCCCCGGAAAATGGGCTCGAAGCAAATCGGAGGGGCGTGCGTATCTCGCGCACTAACGCACACCGCATCGCACCCCGCTGCGCCGGAGTGCTTCCCGCGCGGACGGGCGCGACCTAGAATGCTTCCGATGGACATGATGCAAACGCGTGCGCTGCTCGCTGCGCTTGCCGCAGTGGGGTGCTGGGCCTGGAGCGGTGCCGCCTTGCCACAGTTGGCGCCGGCGCCCGCCGGAGTCGGCGTGCCTGGG
Organism: Betaproteobacteria bacterium; assembly: GCA_011391185.1. The sequence continues at coordinate 7,734 of JAABRB010000112.1, read as the reverse complement.
GCGCCGCCCAACCCGGGGGCCGCGATGGGCGCCGCGAAGCTGATGCAGGATCAGCTGAACGCGCGTGCAGGCAGCGGGGTCTTCGCGCCGCAGCAAGGCGGCTCGCCCGTGAAGCTCGGTTCGGGGGTCGAGGCCGCGGCGCCGCCGATGCGCGGATTCATGCAGCCCGCATTGGCACCGTTGCCGGGCGCACCCTCCGTTTCGCAAGCGGGCGGCGGCGGGGTTCACAGCGGCCCCGCACCGCCGGGATTTTTCACCATCCTGAATGGCGACGACGGAAAGCCCGCCGTGAAGGGTCTCTACACGGCGCCGAACGCGCGGAATCCCGGGGATGGCATCCCGCCGCCCTGAGGCGCAATCAGGGGAACAGGTTCAGGACGCCGTCCAGGCCGACGTAGTTCAGACAGTACGTCGCCTTCTCGCGTACCAGCGGCTTCGCGCGGTAAGCGATGCTGGTTCCGGCCTCCGCCATCATCGGGAGGTCGTTCGCGCCGTCACCGATCGCGAGCACCTGGTCGCGACGCAGCTCGAGCGCCTCGCGCACCTCGCGTACCACGGCGGCCTTGCCGTTCGCATCGAAAATCTCCCCCTTGATACGGCCGGTCAGCCGGCGTCCGACGATCTCGAGCGTGTTTGACGTCGCGCGCTTGAAGCCGAGCCGCTTTCTCAGGCGCTCCGTGAAATACGTGAAACCTCCCGAGACGAGTAGCGTCATTGCGCCATTTCCCTTGAGCCGCGCCATCAGCGGCTCCAGTCCTTCGGTGATCTGCAGGCGCTCGTCGTAGACCTGCTTGAGCGCCTTCTGGGGCAGCCCGGCGAGCAACGCGACACGCTGCCGCAGCGATTCGGCAAACGCCGCTTCGCCACGCATGGCGGCCGAAGTGATCGCGGTGACCTCGTCCTTCCGGCCCGCGAGCGCGCCCAGCTCGTCCACGCACTCGATCGTGATGACCGTCGAGTCCATATCGAAGGCAACCAGCCGGAAATCTGCCAGGGCTGCGTCCGCCGCGACGAATCCGAAATCGAGTTTGGCACCCTCGCAGTAGGCGGCGACGCCCGCGCGCTCGCGCGCGTCGGTGAGGCGGACTGCGCTCGCGCCCAGGCGCGCAAAACCTGCCGCCCCGGTCATCCTGGCGAGGGTTTCGCCATGGCGCAGCGTGATCGACGGACCCTGGACGACAAGATTCATGCCGTCGCGGCGCCGTGGCCGGGCGGTCCGTGCCGGGCGGCCAGCGCGTCACGGAGCATCTCGCGCGCTTCGCGGAGCATCGCCTCGGTGCTCGGCCAGTCGAGACAGGCGTCGGTGACCGAGCAGCCGTACCTGAGCTTGGCAAGATCGTTGGGAATCGCCTGGTTGCCGGCTTCGATGAAGCTCTCGACCATCAGGCCGACGATCGACCGGTTGCCTTGCCGGATCTGATGCACGACATCGCGCATCACGAGGGGCTGCATCTCGGGCCGCTTGTAGGAATTGGCGTGCGAGCAGTCGATCAGGATATTCACCGGGAGTTTGGCATCTGTCAGCGCCTGCTCGACCAGCGAGACGCTCACGGTGTCGTAGTTCGGCCGATTCGCACCGCCGCGCAGCACGATGTGGCCATGGCGGTTTCCGCCCGTGCGGACGACCGCGGAGCGTCCCTGCGGATTGATGCCGAGGAAGCTGTGCGTTGCGGCGGCCGAGCGGATCGCATTGATGGCGACGACGAAATCGCCGTCGGTACCGTTCTTGAAGCCGACCGGCGTCGAGAGGCCGCTCGCCATCTCGCGATGCGTCTGTGATTCGCTGGTGCGTGCGCCGATCGCCGTCCACGAGATCAGGTCGCCCAGGTATTGGGGGGCGATCGGGTCCAGCGCCTCGGTGGCCGACGGCAGGCCCAGGTCGGCGAGCGTCAGGAGGAACTCGCGCGCCTTCTGCATGCCCTCTTCGATGTGGAACGAGTCGTCCATGCGCGGATCGTTGATATAGCCCTTCCAGCCGGCGGCGGTCCGCGGCTTCTCGAAGTACACGCGCATGACGACGAACAGGACTCCGGCGACCTCCGCCGCAAGCGCCTTCAGCCGGCGCGCGTAGTCGAGACCCGCCACCGGATCGTGGATCGAGCAGGGGCCGACGATCGCGAGCATGCGCGGATCGCGGCGCTCGAGGATGCTCTGGATCGTCTCGCGGCCGTGCATCACGGTGTGCGCCGCCGCGGGCGTCAGGGGCACGCGCTGCTTCACGTCCTCGGGCGACGGCATCAGATCGAAACCCGTGACGTTTACGTTTTCGGTGTTCAGGAATTGCGTCATTTGAGACCTCGCAGTTGGGCGCGGCATCGGATCGTAGTCGGCGTTCGACACTAATGTATATCCGGTGCCAGCTGGCGGAGGACTTCGCGCACGCCCTGCGCGCGCTCCTTGAGCGTCGCCGACGCGCGCTCGATGCGCAGCTTGCTCGGGCCCTGCAGGCGCCAGGTACGGTGGGTCTGGATGAGCTGGATGATCCGTGCCGGGTCGATCGCCGGGTCCGTGTCGAACTGCAGCACGATCGCTTCGGCCGTCGCATCGACACGCAGGACGCCCAGGCGCCGCGAAAGGATTCGCAGGCGATGGCTCTCGAGCAGGGCCTGGGCCTGCTCGGGCGGGACACCGAACCGGTCCACGAGCTCCTCGTGCATGGCCGTCAGCGCGTCGTCGGTCTCGCAGTTCGCGAGACGCTTGTAGATCGACAGCCGCTCGTGGACGTCGGAGCAGTACGTGGCGGGAAGCAGGGCGGGCACGTGCAGATTGATCTCGGTGGTCACGCCGAGCGGCTGGCTGAGATCGGGCTCCCGGCCGCTTTTGAGCGCGCGCACGGCGTGGTTGAGCATGTCGGTGAAGAGATTGAATCCGATATCCTGGATGTCGCCGCTCTGCGCGTCGCCCAGCACTTCGCCCGCGCCGCGGATCTCCAGGTCCTGCATGGCCAGATAGAACCCCGACCCGAGTTCCTCCATCATCTGGATCGCCTCCAGCCGCTTTTTCGCCGTGCTCGTCAGCGCTTCCTCGGGCGGGGTGAGAAGGTAGGCGTAGGCCTGATGGTGCGATCGGCCGACTCGCCCCCGCAGCTGGTGCAGCTGCGCGAGCCCGAACTTGTCGGCCCGGTCGATGAGAATGGTATTGGCGGTCGGAATGTCGATGCCGGTCTCGATGATCGTCGAGCACACGAGCAGATTGGTCCGCTGCTGGAGAAACTCGCGCATCACCCGCTCGAGCTCCCGCTCGCGCAACTGCCCGTGGGCGACCGCGATTCGCGCTTCAGGCAGGAGCGTGGTCAGCTTCTCGCGCATGGACTCGATCGTGGCGACGTCGTTGTGCAGGAAGTAGATCTGCCCGCCGCGCTTCAGCTCGCGCAGGCAGGCTTCGCGGATCAGACCCACCGAATAAGACGCGACGAAAGTCTTGATCGCCAGGCGCCGGGCCGGCGCGGTGGCGATCACCGAGAGGTCGCGCAGGCCCTCGAGCGACATCGCCAGCGTGCGCGGGATGGGCGTGGCCGTGAGCGTAAGGACGTCGACCTCGGCGCGCAGGCGCTTCAGCGCCTCCTTCTGCCGCACGCCGAAGCGGTGCTCCTCGTCCAGGATCGCGAGCCCGAGGTTCTTGAACTGCACGTCTCGCGAGAGGAGCTTGTGCGTGCCGATCACGATGTCGACCCGCCCCTCCGCGAGCGCCTTCAGCGTTGCCTGCTGCTCCTTGCCGGTGCGAAAGCGCGAAAGCTCCGCGACCCTGACCGGCCAGTCGGCGAACCGGTCGCTGAACGTGTTGAAGTGCTGCTCGGCGAGGAGCGTCGTGGGCGTCAGCACCGCGACCTGACGCCCGTCGGCGATGGCGACGAACGCGGCACGCAGCGCCACTTCGGTCTTGCCGAATCCGACGTCGCCGCACACCAGCCGATCCATCGGCCGGGCGGTTCCCATGTCCTCGACAACCGAAGCGATCGCCGCGGCCTGGTCGGTCGTCTCCTCGAATCCGAACCCTTCCGCGAAGGCCTCCAGGTCGTGCGCTCTCACCTGGAACGCATTCCCGGTGCGCACCGCGCGTTGTGCATAGAGATTGAGCAGCTCGGCCGCAGTATCGCGTGCCTGGCGCGCCGCCTTGCGTTTCGCTTTTTCCCACTGATCGCCGCCTAGCCGGTGGAGGGGCGCCGTTTCCGGCGGACCGCCTGCATAGCGGCCGAGGACGTGCAGCTGGGCGACCGGCACGTAGAGCTTGTCCGCGCCGACGTACTCGAGCTCCAGGAACTCGGTCTCGCCTTCGCCGAGATCGATGTTGTGCAGCCCGCGATACCGGCCGATGCCGTGCTGCGCGTGGACCACCGGATCGCCGATCGATACCTCCGAGAGATCGCGCAGCATTCCCTCGACCGAGGATGTTTCCCGTTCGCGCGCGATGCGTGAGCGGGCCGTGCTCGTGTAGAGCTCCGACTCCGTGACGATCGCGAATCCGTCCGCGCGGGCCACGAAGCCGCCCGTAAGAGGTCCGATCGCAAGCATGAAGCGCTCGGTGCCCGCCAGGAACTGGCCGAAGTCCGCGCAGGGTGCGGGCGCCAGGCCGTACTCGGCGAAGTACTCGAGCATCGTCTCGCGTCGCCCTGGCGATTCGGCGAGCATCAGGGTGCGTGACGGGGTGGCGGCGAGGTACTCCCTGAGGCGGTGCAGCGGATCGGCCGCGCGCCGCTCGACGGCCACGGAGGGCAACTCGTCCGCCGAGAAGGCATCGGCATCCGCGCGCGCGAGGGCGGGCGGATGCACGTCCAGGCGCGGGAACGCCCGCACGGCGACGAAGAGCTGCTCGGCCGTGAGGAACAGCTGCATCGGCGCGAGCAGCGGACGCTCGCGATCGCCGCGCAGCAGCTGGTAGCGCGAGCTCGTCTCGCGCCAGAACTCGTCGATCGCTGCGTGCACATCGTGATGCAGGACGATCGTTGCGGCAGGGGGCAGATAGTCGAGCAGCGTGCCGGTTGTCTCGAAGAAGAGGGGCAGGTAATACTCGATGCCGGCCGGCGGTACGCCGTTCGAGACATCGCGATACACGGAGCTTTTCGACGCGTCGCCCTCGAACGCCTCGCGGAATTGCTGCCGGAACCGGTTTCGACCGGTGTCGTCCATCGGGAACTCGCGTGCCGGCAGCAACCGGACCTCGTTCACCTCGTAGACGGTGCGCTGGGTGTCGACGTCGAACGTCCGGATCGAGTCGATCTCGTCGTCGGCGAGATCGATGCGATAGGGCAGCGCCACGCCCATCGGGAAGAGATCGATCAGCCCGCCGCGCACGCAATATTCGCCCGGGGCCACCACCTGAGTGACGTGCGCATAGCCGGCGAGCGTGAGCTGGCTGCGCAGTTTACCGACCTCGAGCTTCGTGCCCTGCTCGAGGAAGAACGTGTAGGCCGCGAGGTAGCCGCTTGGCGGCAGCCGGTAGAGCGCCGTCGTGGCGGGCACGATGATGACGTCGCAATCGCCCTGCGTGACGCGATAGAGCGTCTCGAGACGCTCGGAGACGAGATCCTGGTGGGGTGAAAATGCGTCGTAGGGCAGCGTCTCCCAGTCCGGAAAGAGCGCAACGCGCAGGCCCGGCGCGAACCAGGGTATTTCCTCGCGCAGCCGCTGTGCCTCGAGCGCGGATGCGCACACGACCGCGAGCGGGTGCTGCTCCGCGGCAATGCGCGCGAGCGCCAGCGCATCAGCGGAGCCGTGCAGGCGGCCGAGACGCGTGCGTTGGACGGTATTCGGAACGGTGGCGGTGAGCACTGCGTGGCGCGGATTCTGCGAGGTCGCATATTATAGGGGGGTGCGGTGCAACATCCGACCTGACCTGCGATGCCGGCGCGCTACTTCGGGCTGATCCCGGCGGCCGGTAGCGGCGCGCGCTTCGGCGCGGCGGTGCCCAAGCAATACGCCGAGATCGCCGGGCGCCCGATGCTCTTTCACGCGGTTCGGGCGCTCGCCGCCCATCCCGTCATCGAGGTCGTGTTCGTGGTGCTGGCCGTCGATGATCGGCGCTACGCACAAGTCGACTGGTCGATGTTCGGCGATCGCGTTGCGCCACTCTACTGCGGCGGGCCGACGCGCCGCGCCAGCGTGCACAACGGCCTGATCGCCATGGCCAATACGGTCGATCCGGACGACTGGGTGCTGGTTCACGACGCGGCGCGGCCGTGCCTGGACGCGGACACGCTGGCACGGCTGATCGATGCGCTCGGAAGCGATGCCGTCGGCGGCATCCTTGCGGTGCCCGTCGCCGACACGCTCAAGCGCGCGGGGGAAGACGGCCGGATCGCGCGCACCGAATCGCGCGAGGGCCTGTGGCAGGCGCAGACGCCACAGATGTTCCGCCACGGCGTCCTCGCTCATGCGCTCGGTGGTGCCGAGGACGTGACCGACGAGGCAGCGGCAGTGGAAGCGATGGGTCTCGCGCCACGGCTGGTGCCCGGCAGCGCGCGCAATCTCAAGGTGACTTACCCGGATGAAGTGGCGGTCGCGGCGGCGCTGATTGCGGGGGAGGAGCGACGATGACCGAAGGGGTGATGACAAGGGGAATGACGCGGATCGGGCAGGGATTCGACGTTCATCAACTCGTCCCGGGCCGCCGGCTTGTCATCGGCGGAGTCGAAATTCCGTTCGACCTCGGCCTGGCGGGCCATTCGGACGCCGACGTGCTGCTGCACGCGATCATCGATGCGCTGCTCGGCGCGGCGGGCCTCGGCGACATCGGGCGGCATTTCCCGGACAGCGATCCCGCATACAGGGATGCGGACAGCCGCGTGCTGCTGCGCCACGCGGCCGCAAGCGTTCGCCGGGCCGGGTTTGCAGTCGGCAATGTCGATGCGACCATCATTGCCCAGGCACCGCGCATGGCGCCCCATATCGACCAGATGACGGCGAACATCGCGGCCGACCTCGAGATCGCGCCGGCGCAGGTCAACATCAAGGCGAAGACCGCCGAGCGCCTGGGATTCATCGGCCGGGGCGAAGGCATCGTGGCCGAGGCCGTGGCATTGCTGGAGCGTGCCGCATCCGCCGCGTGACCCGGGTTGAACCCCGTTGCACCCCGTTGAACCAATTTCGGGCGCGCCGGTCCGATTGTTCTTCGCGCTCTGGCCCGACGATGCCGTGCGTGCGGCGCTCGCGGACTGGGCGACCGTTCTCCAAGGCGTATGCGGCGGCCGGGCGACGCGGCCCGGTAACCTGCACATGACGCTCGCGTTTCTCGGGGACGTCGAGCCCGCACGGTGCGAAGCGCTGAAGCAGGTGGCGGGCGGCGTCACGCCGCGCAAATTCGCGCTCGTCGTCGATCAGCCAGGGTACTGGAAGCACAACCGCATCGCGTGGGCCGGTGCGAGCGCGGACCCGCCGGAGCTCGCCGGGATGGTGGGCAAGCTGCGCGGCGCGCTGACGGAGGCCGGGTTCGTGTTTGACCGCAAGCCATTCGTCTCGCACGTGACGCTGCTGCGGAAGGCGAGCCCGCCGGCAGCGATGCCGTCGCTGCCGCCGTTCGTCTGGCCGACGAACGGCTTCGCGCTCATCCGGTCGGTGCCGGGTCCGCGCGGCAGCGATTACGTCGTGGATGGCGCGTGGCAGGTCGCAGGCTGACGGGCGAGTGGGCCGCGACGAAACGTAAGACCTGTAACGGTTTGTCACCGGGACGTCCGCAGCGCTGCGCGCGCGGTTATGCTCGGATCGAACTCGCGAGACTCGAGTTTCGCGAGACCCAACT
>JAABRB010000111.1 GCA_011391185.1 Betaproteobacteria bacterium | reverse complement strand
CCGTCTTGGCAAGGAGCGGAACGACGCCTGGCGGCGAACTGGGCGGTTTTCTTCGGCGAATTTCTGATTCGGGACACCAGAGAATCGCAGCATTCGTCCAGGGTCAGAGATCGCGAATCCCTAGTTGCGGCGGGGCAGCGGCCATGCCCGTCCGGCGCAAGATCCTCCCCTCCTCTCCGAGGAGGGGTGCCGCCGGAGGCGGCGGGGTGGTGTGCGGCGATTGATTGAACCACCCCGGCTGCTTCGCAGCCACCCCTCCTTGAAAAGGCGGGGATTTCCTGCTGGCGCCGGACGGGCATGGCCGCTGCCCCGCCGCAGCGTTACGTTTGCGGCACCATGAGCCCGCACCGGGCCGCCTCGCACCGCTCAATTGGTCACGCGCACGACGCTGCCCGCGTCCGACCGATCAGAACGAGAGAACGACTGGTTCTTCTTCGACACTCAAGAACACGCTCGCGTATCGAACAGCCGTGTCCTCGTCGAACGCCTTGCAGGTATAGAGCACGATCGAGAAGAAGCGGCGACCGGTCCAGAAATAGGCCGCGATCCCCGAGTCGATGAGCGGCAGGAACGCGTCGAAGCCCTGGTTCTCGGCCCGCCCTTCGCCGTCCGGAGCGTAGACCACGGGATCCGCGTACGCGCGCAGACTCAGCTCGGCAGCCAGCCCCGTCAGGAACGCGGCGACCTCGTCCCGCCCGATCTCGATCGAGTAGTAGCCCTCGATCAGCAGGCGCTGCCGGAAGATGTCCGGCGCGATGTCGCGCGCTACAGCGGGCACGGAGTCTCCGTCAGGGCGTCGACTGCATTTGCGGGTTCACGCGCTCGACATTGCTCCGGAGCCTGTTCAAAGCGTTCACGTAAGCTTTCGCCGAGGCGACAACGATGTCCGTGTCGGCGCCGACGCCGTTCACGATCCGTCCGCCCCTCGCCAGCCGCACCGTCACCTCTCCCTGAGACTCGGTGCCCTGCGTGACGGCGTTCACCGAGTAAAGCAGGAGGTCCGCACCACTCTTGGCGATACTTTCGATCGCCTTGAACGTGGCGTCCACCGGGCCGTCCCCCGGCGAGTCCGCCTTGCGCTCCGCCGCGCCCTCGCCCAGCACGACGCTCGCATGCGGCTGCTCGCCCATGCCGCTTGCCTGGCTCATGTGCACCAGGCGCCAGTGCTCGGACTCCGCGGTGACCGCTTCGTCGGAAACCAGCGCGTGGAGGTCTTCGTCGAAGATGTCCGCTTTTTTGTCGGCGAGATCCTTGAATCGCTGGAACGCGGCATTCACGGCCTCCTCGGAGTCGAGCTCGATGCCGATCTCCTTCAGCCGCTGCTTGAATGCATTCCGACCGGAGAGCTTGCCGAGCACAATCTTGTTGGTGACCCAGCCGACGTCCTCAGCCTGCATGATCTCGTAGGTCTGGCGGGCCTTGAGGACACCGTCCTGGTGGATCCCGGAGGCGTGCGCAAAGGCGTTGGCGCCAACGATCGCCTTGTTGGGCTGGACGACGAAGCCCGTGATCTGGGAAACGAGTCGCGAGGCCGGGACGATCTGCGTCGTGTCAATGCGGGTCTCCAGGCCGAAGAAATCGCGCCGTGTTGCGACCGCCATCACGACTTCCTCGAGCGAGGTGTTCCCGGCACGCTCGCCCAATCCGTTCACGGTGCACTCGATCTGGCGCGCACCGCCGATCATCACGCCGGCGAGCGAGTTTGCGACCGCCATGCCGAGGTCATTGTGGCAATGAACCGACCAGACCGCCTTGTCCGAGTTCGGGACCCGTTCGCGCAGCGTCCGGACAAAATCGCCGAACTGCTGCGGGATGGCGTAACCCACCGTGTCGGCGATGTTGATCGTCCGGGCGCCTTCCGTGATTGCCGCTTCGAGAACGCGGCAGAGGAAGTCGGCCTCGGAGCGGCTCGCATCCTCCGGAGAGAACTCCACGTCGTCGCAATGCTTGCGGGCGAAGCGCACCGCGAGCCGCGCCTGCTCCAGCACCTGATCGGGCGTCATGCGGAGCTTCTTCTCCATGTGCAGCGCGCTGGTGGCGATGAACGTGTGGATGCGCGGCGCAGCCGCGCCCTTGAGCGCTTCCGCTCCCCGCGAAATGTCACGGTCGTTCGCGCGGCACAGCCCGGCGATCGTGCAGCCCTTGATACTGTCGGCGATCGCGCGCACGGCCTCGAAGTCGCCGTTGGAGGCGGCCGGAAAGCCGGCTTCGATCACGTCGACGCGCAGGCGCTCGAGCTGCCTGGCGATGCGAATCTTCTCTTCGCGGGTCATCGACGCGCCGGGGCTTTGCTCGCCGTCGCGAAGCGTCGTATCGAAGATGATCAATTTTTCGGTCATGTCGTTCTCCGGTCACATGGGCGGCACGGACTTCCCGCGGTGCCCTGGAGGCGCCGCGGCGGATACTGCTCGAATTGGGGGGTGGGGGTTAGCTGCGCGCGGGGCGCAGCAGCAGATGCAGCGCGCCGCCGAGCAGCGGAAGCGCCTGGAATTGCATCTGGAAAAGCGTGGCGGTGAGAGCCATGCGGGAAACTATAGCGGCAAATCCGGACCGGCGCAATATCCCGTCAGCGCGGCAGCCTGCGACGGCGCTTCCAGAACCACAGGGCGTACCCGGAAAACCCGTAGGCGACAAAGAGCCCGAAGAGAACAAGGGGCGGTTTCGCCGAGATCATGACGAGCGCGAGGACGACGAGCAGGATCGCCCAGAACGGCACGCTGCGCCGCAGGTTGAAGTCCTTGAAGCTGTAGAACGGAACGTTCGCGACCATCGTGAGCCCGGCGTACAGGGTCAGGGCGGCCGCAAGCCATCGCACCGTCTCCACCCGGGCAATCTGGAAGTCATCGCTCACCCAGATGAACCCCACGACCAGCGCAGCAGCAGCCGGACTCGGCAGCCCCTGGAAATAGCGCTTGTCGACGATCTCGATGTTCGTGTTGAAACGTGCGAGCCGCAACGCGGCACCGACGCAGAAGACGAACGCGATGATCCAGCCCACCCGGCCGAGCCCCTGGAGTGCCCACTCGTACATGATGAGCGCCGGTGCAGCCCCGAAACAGACCATGTCGGACAGGCTGTCGTACTCGGCGCCGAATTCGCTTTGCGTGCGCGTCATCCGCGCGACGCGTCCGTCCAGACCGTCGAGCACCATCGCGACGAACACGGCAATGGCCGCCTGCTCATACTGCGAATTCATCGCCTGCACAATGGCGTAGAAACCGGCAAATAGCGCACCGGTGGTCAGAAGGTTTGGCAGCAGGTAAATGCCGCGCCGGCGCAACGTGCCACGCAGAAAACCCCTCCCGCCGCGTCGCAGCCGGGCCACTCAGAGCTCCGCAAGAACCGTCGCGCCGCCGCGCACGGTCTGCCCGAGTTCCACTTTCACCGTGGCGCCGAGCGGCAGATAGACATCAACGCGTGAGCCGAACCGGATGAAACCGAAGCGCTCGCCCCGGCGCAGTCGATCTCCGGCCTTGACATAGCAGAGGATGCGCCGCGCGATCAGCCCTGCGATTTGCACGCACGTCACGTCCGCGCCGCCCGCCGCACGGAGCCACAATGCGTTGCGCTCGTTGTCGAGTGACGCCTTGTCGAGCGCCGCATTGATGAAGGTTCCGGACGAGTACCAGCAATCCTTCACCTCGCCGTCCACGGGCGAGCGGTTTGCGTGCACGTTGAACACGTTCATGAACACGCTGACCTTCAGCGCCTCGCGCTTCAGGTAGGCGTCCTCTGCCTTCCCGACGGCCACGATCCGGCCATCGGCCGGCGAGACGACCGTTCGCTCGGTGCCCGGAATCTGCCGCGGCGGATCGCGGAAGAACTGGAGCACGAAGAGCGCGGCGATCCACAGCGGAGCCGACCACCACCAGCCCGCAAGCCACCCTACCGCCAGCGCGGCCGCGATCGTGACCGCGACGTGGCCCCAGCCCTCGCGAGCGATGATCGGGTGGGGATAGTCGGTCATCGCAACCGAACGATGGATTGCCTTGTCGACATACCGCCTAGTTTTTCGACTGGTCGACCAGGCGGTTCTTGCGGATCCACGGCATCATCTCGCGCAGCTTCGCGCCGATCGTCTCGATCGGGTGCTGCGCAGTCAGGCGCCGTCGCGACAACAGCATCGGCGCGCCGGCGCGATTCTCGAGCACGAAATCCCGCGCGTATTCGCCGGTCTGGATACGCACGAGCGCTTCGCGCATCGCTTTTCGGGCCTCGCCGGATATGATCTTCGGCCCGGTCACGTATTCGCCATACTCCGCGTTGTTCGAGATCGAATAGTTCATGGTGCCGATGCCGCCCTCGTACATCAGGTCAACGATCAGCTTCAGCTCGTGCAGGCACTCGAAGTAGGCCATCTCGGGCGCATACCCCGCCTCGACCAGGGTCTCGAATCCGGCCTTGACCAGCTCGACGCACCCGCCGCAGAGCACCGCCTGCTCGCCGAAGAGATCGGTCTCGGTCTCCTCGCGGAAATTCGTTTCGATGATTCCGGCCTTGCCGCCACCGATTGCGGTGGCGTAGGAAAGCGCGATGTCGCGCCCCTTCTTGCTCGGTGACTGGTGGACCGCGATCAGCATGGGCACTCCCCCGCCCTGCGCGTAGGTCGACCTGACCGTGTGCCCGGGAGCCTTCGGCGCCACCATGACCACGTCGAGGTCCGCGCGCGGCTGGATCTGGCCATAGTGGATGTTGAAGCCATGCGCAAAGGCGAGCGTCCCGCCCTTCCGGATGTTCGGCTCGATGTCTTCCCGGTAGATCTGCGCATGATGCTCGTCCGGCAGGAGGATCATCACGATATCTGCTCCCTTGACCGCCGGGCCGATCTCCTTCACCTCCAGCCCGCTCTTCTTGGCCTTGTTCCAGGACGCGCCGTCCTTGCGCAGTCCGACGCAAACCTTGATGCCGGAGTCCTTCAGGTTGAGCGCATGGGCATGACCCTGCGAGCCGTAGCCGATGATTGCCACCTTCTTGCCCTTGATCAGCGAGAGGTCGGCGTCCTTGTCGTAGTAGACCTTCATCTTCATTCCCTTGTCGTAATTGAGTGATGAGCAAGGCGTGAGGAGTGCGGGTGAAAGCGCGTCGCGCCCCGCTCCCGCCACTTCACGCCCGACTAGACTTTCAGTACTCGCTCGCCGCGCGCGATTCCGGACGCCCCGGTGCGCACCGTTTCGAGAATCGCCGCACGATCGAGCGCTTCGATGAAGGCGTCGAGCTTGTCGCCGCGTCCCGTCAATTCAATCGTGTAGGTCGCGTCCGTCACGTCCAGAATGCGGCCGCGGAAGATCTCCGCCATGCGCTTCATCTCCTCGCGGTCCTTGCCGGTCGCGCGGACCTTGATCAGCATGAGCTCGCGCTCGATGTGGGGCGCTTCGGAGAGATCCACGACCTTCACGACGTCGACGAGCTTGTTCAGCTGCTTGGTGATCTGCTCGATCACGTCGTCTGAGCCGGTGGTGACGATGGTCATGCGCGAAAGCGACGGATCCTCGGTCGGCGCGACCGTGAGCGACTCGATATTGTAGCCTCGTGCGGAGAACAGGCCCGCTACGCGCGACAGGGCGCCGGACTCGTTTTCGAGAAGCGTTGAAATGATGTGACGCATCGACCGGGTTCCGCGGGGCCGGGTCAGAGCTCTTCGGCGAGAATCATCTCGCTCATGCCCTTGCCGCCAGGCACCATGGGAAAGACGTTCTCCGTCTGGTCCGTCAGGAAGTCGAGCAGCACGAGTTCGTCGGTCCGCTTGAACGCCTCGCGCAAAGCGGGCTCGACGTCGGCCGGCTTCTCGATGCGCATTCCGACATGACCGAAGGCTTCGGCAAGCTTCACGAAATCCGGCAGCGCATCCATGTACGACTCGGAATACCGGTTGCCATGGAAGAACTGCTGCCATTGCCTGACCATGCCCATGTATCGATTGTTCAGGTTCACCACTTTGATGGGCAATCGATACTGCTTGCAGGTGGAAAGCTCCTGCATGCACATCATGAAACTCGCTTCGCCGGTCACGCAGGCGACCGGCGCGCCCGGATTGGCAAGCTGTACGCCCATTGCGGCGGGCAGGCCGAATCCCATCGTTCCAAGGCCGCCGGAATTGATCCAGCGCCGCGGCTTGGCAAACTTGTAGAACTGCGCCGCCCACATCTGGTGCTGACCGACGTCGGAAGTGATGAACGCATCGCCTCCGGTCACTTCGTAGAGCTTTTCGATGACGTGCTGCGGCTTGATGATCGGGCTGGCGCGGTCGTAGCGCAGGCAGTCGCGCGCACGCCAGAGCTCGATCTGCGCCCACCAGCTCTTGAGCGCCGGTGCGTCGAGCTTGCCGACCTGCGGTTCGAGCAACCGCTGGAGATCCTCCAGGACGTCGGGGACGTGTCCGACAATCGGCACGTCGACCTTGACGCGCTTGGAGATCGACGACGGGTCGATATCGATGTGAATGATCCTGCGTGGCACGGAACCGAAGTGTGCGGGGTTGCCGATGACGCGGTCATCGAAGCGCGAGCCGATCGCGAGCAGCACGTCGCAGTGCTGCATCGCCATGTTGGCTTCATACGTGCCGTGCATGCCGAGCATGCCGAGGAACTGCGGATCCGCGCCGGGATAGCCGCCCAGCCCCATGAGCGTATTCGTGACGGGAAAGCCGAGCAGCTTCACCAGCCGGGTCAGCTGGGGTGCCGCCTCCGAGAGCACGACGCCGCCGCCGGTGTACACCATCGGGCGCTGCGCCTCGAGGATTAGTTGCGCCGCCTTCTTCACCTGCCCCGGATGTCCCTTGACGACAGGGCTGTAGGACCGCATCGCGATCGAATCGGGATATTCGAACTCGCACGTGGCGACCGTGATGTCCTTCGGAATGTCGACCAGCACCGGCCCCGGACGCCCGGTCCGGGCGAGATAGAACGCCTTCTTGATCGTCGGCGCGATGGCGCGCACATCCTTGACCAGAAAGTTGTGCTTCACGCACGGTCGCGTGATGCCGACCGCATCGACTTCCTGGAACGCGTCCTGGCCGATGGCATGGGTGGGGACCTGGCCGGTGATGACGACCATCGGGATCGAGTCCATATAGGCGGTGGCGATGCCCGTCACGGCATTGGTGACGCCCGGTCCCGACGTGACGAGGCAAACGCCGGTCTTCTGGCTGGCGCGCGAGTAGCCGTCCGCCGCGTGCGCGGCGCCCTGCTCGTGGCGAACCAGCACATGCTTGACCTTGTCCTGCTTAAACAACTCATCGTAGATCACGAGTACTGCACCGCCGGGGTAGCCGAACACGTACTCGACCCCTTCGGCCTGCAGGCACTTGATGACGATCTCTGCCCCACTGATTTCCATACGACGAAGGGTCAACTCATGTCCGATAGACGGGTTGAAAGACGGAATTGACGCCAGTCCAGAACGGCGAAAAGCGGCCAAAGACAGCGATTCAGGATGGCGAAACTGTTGAATACATAACGAAAACTATGAAGGTTACGGGGTCGTCGCCGTTTGGTCAAGCCAACGCGCCCGCGCAGTGGGCGCGGTGCGTCGGCCGTGCCCGCGGCATCCAGTTTGTTACCATCCGGCCGCGGTCATCCGGCACTTTCCGCCGCGCGGAACATTTGGGAAAGCTCCGGTTTGTTCGGAGAACAAACCGGAGCTTCCTCTGAAGTAGGGGGTTAAAGGAGGAGGTATCCCCCTTTGATCGGACATTCCCTGGCACTGGGGCAGTCACCTGGCATCGCGTACCGAGCTATCGGCGTTTCTCGCCGGCGTCGAACGGCGCGCCTATCGGCAGGCGCAGTACGCCGTGCGCGACGGCGAGGCTGCGCTCGACATCGTGCAGGACACAATGATGCGCCTGGCCGAGAAGTATGGAACTCGCCCGGCGGAAGAACTGCCGATGCTGTTTCAGCGCATCCTGCAAAACGCCATTCGCGATTACTTCCGCCGGCTGAAGGTTCGAACCACCTGGATCACCCTGTTTTCGGCCCTGTTTCCGAACCGCGATGAGGACGACGGCGACCCGCTCGACACGCTTGCTGCCGACTCGCGTTCGACCCCGTCCGGCGGTCCGCTCGAGGCGCTGGAGCAATCGCAACTCATTGATTTGATAGACACAGAAGTGAAACGACTCCCGGCGCGTCAACGCGAGGCGTTTCTGCTTCGTTACTGGGAGGATCTGGACGTTGCCGAGACGGCGCTTGCCATGGGCTGCTCGGAGGGCAGCGTCAAAACGCATTGCTCGCGCGCGACGCACACCCTGGCCGCCGCCCTCAAAGCCAAGGGCGTGGAGTTATGAACGAACGCGAATTCGGCCGCAAGATCGTGCGGACCCTCGACGGCGGGCTCGACTTGCCCGCGGAGGCCTTGGAGCGTCTCAAGGCGGCCCGCGCTCGGGCCCTCGCATCGCAACGTCGCATTGATCCCCCGCTGCTGCTGGCCATCGCTGACGGTCTCGCGGCACGTCTCGCCGGACCGTCCCAGTGGATCTCGCACGTGCTGCTCCCCGCGATGCTGCTCGTCGGCGGACTCGTCGGACTTCAACACTGGCAGGACAGCCAGCAGCGAGCGCTCGCGGCATCCGACACCGCCGAGATCGACTCCCAGCTCCTGCAAGGCGAACTCCCGATCGACGCCTATCTGGACCCGGGGTTTCAGGCATGGTTAAAGCGCTCGTCGGAGTAGCCGTCTGGCTATTCCTCTCCGCCTCCGCGTTCGCCGCGGGCCCCAGCAACAAGGATCCCGCCTGGGATCAGCTCACGCCGCAGCAGCGGCAGGTCCTCGCGCCCATTCAGGATGAGTGGCAGGACCTCGATGCGAAGCGCAAGCAGAAATGGCTGGGGGTGGCGAATCGATATCGCAAGATGAGTCCGAGCGAACAGGAACGTCTCCAGCAACGCATGCGGGAATGGGTGTCTCTCACGCCCGAGCAGCGCAACGCCGCCCGGTCCCAATTTCGCGAATTCGACCAGCTCTCGCCGGATCGCAAGGCGACAGTGCGCCGCAACTGGGAGGAATACCAGCGCCAGCGTGCCGAAGCGGCGCGCATCGCCAAGGAGGCGCGTACTGCCGAGGAGGCGCGCATCGCCGAGGAGGCGCGTGCCGCCGAGGAGGCGCGTACTGCCGAGGAGGCGCGTACCGCTGCCGCCACGCCGGCGCCCACGCCCGGATCCGAACCGATCGCCCCGGGCTCCGAAGCACTCGGTCTGCGGCCGCAGTAGTCGCGCCCCATGCCCCCGGCCGAGAGAACGCACGGGACGGCGCGACATGCCGGCATCCTCAGGCGAGTCGCCGCGATGACCTACGAGACGCTCGTCGTCGCTGCCATCCTGTTCATCGCCACGCTGCTCTTTCACGGCGCGGCGGTCGAGCGGATCGCGGGACTGTCGCGGACGATCCTCCAGATCTACCTCGTCACCGTGCTGGGTATCTACTTCGCCTGGTTCTGGCACCGCGGACAAACGCTGCCCATGAAGGCCTGGCGCCTCCGGCTCACCGGCCGCGACGGCGCCAGGATCTCCGTGGCGCGGGCCGCCGCACGCTATCTCGTCGCCGCGATCACCATCGGCGCGAGCTTCGCGGCAGG
>JAABRB010000110.1 GCA_011391185.1 Betaproteobacteria bacterium | reverse complement strand
ATTCGACAAGTCCACGTTAGCGCGGCCGAGACGCTCGTGCCGCGCGGGACAGAAAGGCATCCGCGGCGGGCCGCCGAATCGTCACGGTCGGGCACGGCCCTTGCAGAAAGGGGCTTCCTGCCAACGCCAACATGAGCCGGAGGAAAGATGCTGCAACGACAGGGCCTGTTCACCACCAATCGTGACGATCGTCTGCGCCGGGAATCGCGTCCGTCCGCGCCCGCGGCAGCCTTCACGCCCCCGCCTGCCGAGCCGGCGCGCCACGGCGAACCCGCCCGCTTCGATCCGGTAGAGACGAAATCGCAGGGTCCGACCCCGGCCAAGAGCGATGATTCGAGCAAGAGCCGGCTGATCGTCGGACCGGAGATCACGCTCAAGAGCGCCGAGATCACTGACTGCGACACCATCGTGGTGGAAGGCCGGGTCGAGGCCACGACCGACGCGCGGGTCATGCAGATCGCGGAGGCCGGCACGGTCGTCGGCACGGTCAGCGTCGACATCGCCGAAGTCCGCGGTCGCTTCGAAGGCGAGCTCACGGTGCGCAAGACGCTCGTCATCCATCCGACCGGACGGGTGTCGGGAAAAATTCGCTACGGCAAAGTGGTGATCGAGGAAGGTGGCGAGCTGACCGGCGAAGTGGGCACGCTTGCCACGGCCAAGCCGGCAGTCATGCTGGCCACGGCACCGAAATCCGGGGACGCGACCATCGCCGCGCGCGCCTGATCAATCCTTGCAGGCGCCCGGCAGGTCGGGCGCTTGCTGCGCATTCCTACTGGCTCCGCTAGCCCGGCCGGCACCTGATTCAGCCGGCCGGTGCTTTTTCTTCGCGCTCGTCGCCAAGCTCCCGAACGATGTAGTGCGCGTTCGGGCAGAACGCCTCGAAGCCTGCGCGGTTGCCCGTGGCGAGAAATCGCTCGCATTCATCCGCCGCGCGGCACATCGCACAGCGCCGGACCGCATGCGCGGCGGCCTCCGCGCTGTAGGTGGTCCCTACCGGCGGGGCCACGCCTTGGCGCGCCAACATGCGCGCCATGAGCCCCCGTCGGCTTTGTGCCGTCATGGATCGCCCCGCGTCCCGCAACTTCCACAGCAGCCCGCCGAGCAGCGCAAGCGCGGCCACGCCGATCACCGCCGTGACAAACCCGTCGCTCATGATTCCTCCACCCTGTGCAGGAAACGGAATCAGCCTGAGCCTGCCGGGGCGGATTTTCCATGATCAATCCTAAATCCGGGCACGGGCGGGAGGCCTGCGCGGGCCCGTCCCGGCGCTCCGGTATAATTTGCGGCTAGTCCGCGCGAGCGGCCGCAACGTCCGCCGCAATGTCAGCCGAAATCCGCTCCCACCTCACGCAGCTCTTCACTGCCGCGCTCGCGAAGGTCGCCCCGCAGCAGCCCGCGACCATCATCGATTTCGAGCGCCCCAAGCAGGCGACGCACGGCGATTTTTCGTGCGCGTCGGCCATGCAGCTCACTCGCCTCCTCAAGCGCGCGCCGCAGAAGATCGCCCAGGAGCTGATCGAGGCCCTCCCCAGCTCCGATTGGGTGGAGCGCATGGAAGTCGCCGGACCGGGCTTCATCAACATCTACCTCCGGCCACAGGCGAATCAGAACGTCGTCCGAACCATCCTGGGCGCCGGCGAAACCTTCGGCCGGAACAATCGCGGCATGGGCAACAAGGTCATCGTCGAGTTCGTCTCCGCAAATCCCACCGGACCCCTGCATGTCGGACACGGGCGGCAAGCCGCGCTCGGCGAAGCGATTGCCACGATGCTCGCCTCCCAGGGCTGGGACGTGACGCGCGAGTTCTACTACAACGATGCCGGTCAGCAGATCGCCAACCTGGTTGCGTCGGTGCGGGCCCGCGCGCTCGAAGCCCGTGGCGACGCCGTGGAGTTTCCCGAGGACGGCTACCACGGCGAGTACATTCGCGAGATTGCCGCGAAGTACATTGCGGCGAACGGCGACCCCGAAGATCTCGAGGCGGTGCGCAAGTTCGCGGTCGCGGAGCTCCGGCGCGAGCAGGACGAGGACCTGCGCGCGTTCGGCGTGACGTTCGACAACTACTACCTCGAGTCCTCGCTCTACGCCGACGGGAAAGTCGCGGCGGTGGTCGAGGCGCTCGCTTCCACCGGGCATGCCTATGAGCGCGACGGCGCGCTGTGGCTGAGGACCACCGAGTTCGCGGACGACAAGGACCGCGTCATGCGGAAGTCCGACGGCACATTCACCTATTTCGTGCCGGATGTGGCCTATCACGTCACGAAGTGGGAACGCCGCTACAAGCGGGCGGTCAATGTGCAGGGATCCGACCATCACAGCACGGTGACGCGGGTGCGGGCGGGTTTGCAGGCCCTGTCGATCGGCATCCCGCCGGGATACCCCGACTATGTGCTGCACAAGATGGTTACGGTGATGAAGGGCGGCGAGGAAGTGAAAATCTCGAAGCGCGCCGGCAGTTATGTCACGTTGCGCGAGCTGATCGACGAGGTCGGCCGCGATGCGGTGCGGTTCTTTCTCGTATCGCGCCGCGCCGATGGCGAATTCGCGTTCGACGTGGATCTCGCCAAGTCGCAGTCGGAGGACAATCCGGTCTATTACGTTCAGTACGCCCACGCCCGCGTGTGCTCGGTGCTCGAGCAATGGCAGGCGCAGTATCCGGACGATCCGCGCGATTCCGCGGGCGCCGACCTGACGCCGATCGACTCGCCCCGCGAGCTGCATCTGATGCAGCGGCTGGGTGATTTCCCCGAGGCGCTCGAGACCGCCGCCCGGGAATACGCGCCGCATCAGATTGCGTTCTATCTCCGCGAATTGGCGGGTGAATTCCACAGTTACTATAATTCCGACCGTATCCTCGTCCCCGAGACGCCAACCCGCCTGGGGCGCGTCGCGTTGATCGTTGCGACCCGGCAGGTGCTGCGAAACGGGCTCGGCCTGCTGGGGGTCACCGCCCCGGAGAAAATGTGAACGGGCATCAATGAAGGATTACAAGCCACGGGGAAAACCGGCACGCAAGCGCTCGATCGGCGGCACGCTGATCGGGATCTTCGTCGGGCTCCTGCTCGGCATCGGGGTCGCCGCCGCGATTGCGGTGTACGTGACCAAGTCGCCCGCGCCATTCGTCGACAAGACGCGCCCGGCGGCACGCGCGGCGCCCGCAAAGGCGGGCGGCAATCTCGCTGACGCCCAGGCGCCCGGCGTACCGAAAGCGCCGGAGCGGCCGCGCTTCGATTTCTACAAGATTCTGCCGGGACAGGAGGTCCCCGTGAGCGAGCGCGAGCTGCACGCCGCGGCAAAGGCGAGCAGCAAACCCGGAACCCTCCCGAAAGACACCTATTTCATTCAGGCCGGCTCCTTCCAGAATCCCGCCGAAGCCGACAACCTCAAAGCCAAGCTCGCCCTGCTTGGAATGCAGGCAAGCGTGGAGCCGGCACATCTTCCCGACCGTGGCACCTGGTACCGGGTCCGCCTCGGCCCGTACGCGCAGCTTGGCGACATCGACCGGGTTCGCCAGACGCTCGCGCAGAACGGCGTGGAGGCGCAAATGGTCAGATTGAAAAATTAACCAGGAGAAATTGGTATGGTGAAGCGCTTCTTGTTCGCCCTCGCCCTCGCGCTCGCCGCTGCCGGCCCCGCCGCGCATGCGCAGAAATTCGAGGAAGGCCCCGACTACTCGGTACTGAAAGCTCCGCTCGCCACCGACAACCCCGCGCGGGTCGAGGTGGTGGAGATGTTCTGGTACGGCTGCCCGCATTGCTACGAGCTCGAGCCGGTGATCGAGCGCTGGGTCAAGGCGCTGCCCAAGGACGTGGAATTCAAGCGCATTCCGGCGCCCTTGAACCGCAACTGGGAGATCGCGGCGCGCGTGTACTACACGCTCGAGGCGATGGGCCTGATCGAGAAGCTGCACGGCCCGCTCTTCGACGCCATCCATCGCAACAATCTGCGGATCACCAATGAGCGCGCCCTGCTCGATTGGCTTGAAACCAAGGGCGTGGATACCAAGAAGTTCTCCGCCGCCTACCGCTCCTTCGCGGTCGAGGGCAAGCTCAAGCGGGCAACGCAGATCGCGCAGGCCGCTCAGCTCGAAGGTGTGCCGGCGCTGCTGGTGAACGGAAAGTACCTGATCCCGGGCATGACCCCCGCGCGCATGCTCGCGATCGCCGACTCGCTCATCGCGCAGTCGCGCAAGGAGATGGCGAAGAAGTAGAGATTGACCGACCATCCCGGCTGCTTCGCGGCGATCCGTCCTTGAAAATCGGGCGCTGGCGCGAACCACCCCGGCTGCTTCGCAGCCACTCCTCCTTGAAAATCGGGCGCTGGCGCGAACCACCCCGGCTGCTTCGCAGCCACCCCTCCTTGAAAAGGAGGGGATAGCTTTTTCCCCTCCTCTCGGAGGAGGGGTGCCGGCGCAGCCGGCGGGGTGGTGAAGGCCCAGCTTCTCGATCCATTCCCGACTACGCGTCCTCAGATGACCAACGTTTTCATCACCGGCGCGTCGAGCGGCATCGGCGCCGCGCTGGCGCGCCGCTACGCGGCGCAGGGCGCAATCGTCGGCCTGGTGGCGCGGCGGATCGCGGGTCTGAGCGCACTCGCGGGCGAGCTGGGGGCCGCGGCTTGGATGCGCGCCGGCGACGTTGGCGACCCTGCATTCATGCGGGAGGCGGCGGCCGACTTCCGTGCGGCCCATGGCCTGCCTGACATCGTGATCGCATGCGCCGGCATTTCCGTCGGCACGCTCGGCGCGGAGTCAGAAGACCTCGCGGTGCTCGAGCGCACCCTGCGCACCAACGTGCTCGGCGTCGCCGCCACGTTGCAACCCTTCGTCGCGCCCATGCGCGAACGGGGCAGCGGGACACTCGTCGGCATCGCGAGCATGGCGGGGTGGCGCGGACTGCCCGGTGCGGGCGCCTACTCGGCCTCGAAGTCGGCGGTCATCACCTGGCTCGAGAGCCTGCGCGTGGAGCTCCGCGGATCGGGCGTGACCGTCGTCACGATCTGCCCCGGATTCATCGACACGCCGATGACGCGCGTGAATCCGTATCGGATGCCGTTCCTGCTTGCGGCCGATGCCGGCGCGCGACGCATCGCCCGCGCGATCGACGCGGGCCGCAGCCTCGCGGTGATTCCCTGGCAGATGCGGGTCGCATCATGGGGCCTGCGCATGCTGCCGAACTGGCTCTACGACCGGATCGCCGCCCGCGCACCGCGCAAACCGCACAATCTTCCGACCTGAACGCAACCTTGCGCGATTGGCCGCGCGCATATCGGGTATTTCGTCCTGCGCACCGACCCGCGCTTGCTTGACATGCCTTTTGCGGGCCTTCTACCATGGGTCGCCCTCCTCCGGGCGATGCATCGGAACGCCTACAGGAGCATCCATCCATGAGCGGCCAGCTTTCTCGTGCCGGGGCAGTCCTTGCAGTCTGCCTGGCGTTCACCGCGTTGATCGCGCCGCGACATGCCACGTCCGCGGAGACCAGAATCCTGAAAATTCAGGCGAGCTGGCCCGAGTCGCTGACGCTGTACCAGAACTTCACGTACTGGGCCGACCGGGTGGAAAAGCTCGCGGACCGGTCCCTTCGCATCGAGCCCATGCCCGCCGGGCAGATCGTGCCGGGCCACGATGTGCTCGATGCCACGCACAAGCGGGTGATCGACGGCGCGCACACCTGGGCAGGCTACCTGGGCAGCCGGAACAAGACCGCGCTCCTGCTCGTGGGGGGTCCCGGCGGCACGCACGGGATGGATTTCATCGACATGGTGGGTTGGCTCCAGCACGGCGGCGGGCTCGAGCTGTACCAGGAGTTCTTTCGCGACGTGCTCAAGCTCAATATCGTCGCGATCCCGATGCTCCCGGCCGGCCCGCAGGCGCTCGGCTGGTTCAAGCGACCGATCCGCAACTTCGCCGAAATGAAAGGCATGAAATGCCGGCAGACCGGGATTGCGGCCGAGGTATGGCGCAATCTCGGCCTCACCGTGGTGGAGATGCCGGGCGGCGAGATCATCGCGGCTGCGCAGCGCGGCGACATCGACTGTGCCGAGTGGTTCGGCGGTGCCGAGGACCTGAACCTGGGCCTGCAAAGCGTATTCAAGTACCACTATTCCCCGAGCGTCCACGAAAGCGTGGCGATCGGCGGACTGTTCATCAATGGCGACGTCTGGGACAAGCTCACCCCCCAGCACCGGGACATCATCAGGAGCGCCGCGAACGAGACGTTCCTGATCTGGTGGACGAAGTGGCAGAAGCAGAACGCCGATGCGCTGAAGGAGATGCGCGACAAGTACGGCGTCCAGCTCCGCCGCACGCCACCCGACGTTCTCGAGCAATTCCTGAAGGCGTGGGACAAGATCGCCGCGCGCGAGGCGGCACAGGACCCGTTCTTCCGAAAGGTCTGGGAATCGCAGAAAGCCTACGCGGCGGTCGTCGTTCCGGCAAAGCGGTTCTACTTCGCGCCCTACGCCGACACGGCCGACCACTACTGGCCCGACGAATCGACCGACGCGAAGCGCAAGTAACGACGGGATCCGTTCCCGGCCGGGCGCTCAATAGGTGCGGAACATGCGCTGCAGCTCGCGCGTATCGCGCGTGCGCGTGAGCCCGAGCATCAGCAGGATGCGCGCCTTCTGCGGGCTCAGATCGTCGGCGACCACGAAGTCGAGCGCGTCGTCGTCGACGTGCCCGGTATTGCGGGTCACCACGCCGGCCGGAATTCGCGACGCGCGCACCACCACCGTGCCGCTGCGCCGCGCCGCCACCAGCGCCTCGCGCGCCGCTGCGGTGAAGTTTCCCGCGCCGGTTCCCGCATGGACGATACCCGAGGCGCCGTTTGCCACTGCCGCGGCGATTGGCGCGCCGGTCGCCCCCACGTAGCCCATGACGATTTCGACGCGTGGCAGCTCGTCGAGTCCTGGCACCGCAAACTCGGCATGCGCTGTGTGCCGGCGCAGCGGCGCCCGGTAGAACCGCGGAGCGCCATTCTCCATCTGCCCGAGATTCCCGTACTCGGGCGAACGGAATGTCTCCACGCCGCTCGTGTGGGTCTTCGTGACGTCGCGCGCGCAGGCGATTCGATCGTTCAGCGCCACGAGCACGCCTTTACCCGCGGCGTCCGCGCTCGCGGCCAGGCTCACTGCGTTGAAGAGATTCATCGGCCCGTCGGCGGACAACGCCGTGGCCGGACGCATCGCGGCAGTGACGACCACCGGCTTTTCGCTGCGCACCGCGAGATGCAGGAAGTACGCGGTCTCCTCGAGCGTGTCGGTGCCGTGCGTGATGACGACGCCGTTCACGTCGCTCCTTGCCAGCGCGTCGGTCACCGCCCGGGCGATCGTCAGCCAGTGCGACGTTTCGAGCAGGTAGCTCGCGACTTGGAAGAGCTGCTGCGCCTCGAGCTCGGCAATCTCGCCGAGCATCGGCACGGCGGCAACGAGCGCCTCGACCCCGATCACGGAGGGCCGATACCCGGTGACGTTCGTCGCGTTCGACCCCGCGCCGGCGATGGTGCCGCCGGTGCCGAGGATCACGACTCTGGGCAGGCTCCGCATGGCCGGCTCAATCCAGACGCGATTCGCGAACGGTTGCGTCCTTGCGCCTGACGAGATCGGGCAGCAACTCCAGCCCGATGCCGGGCTTGCCCGATACGGAGACCATGCCGTTTTCGATTTGCGGCAAGTCCGTCACCAGCTCCCGGTACCAGCCGGTGTAGAACGCACGGACGGTCTCCTGCACGATTGCGTTGGGCGCATGCAGCGAGAGGTGCGTCGAGGCGGCCAGCACCACCGGGCCCACGCAGTCGTGGGGCGCGACCGGCAGATGCCACGCATCGGCCATGGCCGCGATCTTGCGCGCTTCGGTGAGGCCGCCGCACCAGCAGATGTCGAGCATCGCGTAACCGACCGCGCCCGTCTCGAGCAGATCCCGGAACGCGTACCGGGTCGCGAGCATCTCGGACGCGCAGACCGGGGCCGGGCTCGTCCGCGCGTACTCCTTCAGGCTCGCGAGTCCGTCCATGCGAATCGGGTCCTCGTGCCAGAAGGTGTCGAACTCGGCGAGCGCCCGCGCGATCTTCTGCGCGGCCGGCAGCGACCAGAGCGAATGGAACTCGACCATGATGTCCATCCGGTTGCCGACGGCGCGGCGGATCTTGCGGAACGGTTCGAGCGCGCGATCGAGGTCCGGCCCGGAGATGTAGAGACCGTTCGACGCCTCGGCGGCGAAGTCGAAGGGCCAGATCTTCATGCCCGTGATGCCCTGCTCGAGCAGCGATTCGGCAAGCTCGTCGGCGCGATTGAGAAAGGCGTCGAGATCCTCGTACGGCCCGTCGCCGCCGCCCAATCCGAAATTGTCCGTGCGCTGCTGGGTCGCGTTGCGGATGTAGCGGTAGCCGGCGCAGGTGTTGTAGATCCGGATCGTGTCCCGTGACGCGCCGCCCAGCACCTGCACGAGCGGCTGCCCGACGGATTTGCCAAAAAGATCCCAGAGCGCAATGTCGATCGCCGAATTGCCGCGCATCTCGGCGCCGGTGCCGCTGCGGCCGACATAGCCGACCAACGCGCGGTTCAGGCGCTCGATTTGCAGCGGATTCTGGCCCAGGAGTCGCGGCGCGGCGAAATCGTGGATGTGCGCCTCCACCGCGGCGGCACCCATGTAGGTCTCGCCCAGCCCGACCAGTCCTTCGTCGGTGTGCACGCGCACCCAGATGAGGTTCGGAAATTCGCCGAGGCGAAGCGTTTCGATCCTGGTGATTTTCATCGTGACTGAAGTCAGACTGCGTTCACATGCCAGGCGAAGAGTCTAGCGCAGGGGACTCGAGGCGAGCGTTTGCGCGGAAGTTCAGGCAAAGTTTTTCCACTCCTCCCCGAGGGTGAGCCGAGGTTTCGAAGCACGTGCCTGCGCACGTGCGAGCCGGCGAACGCCCGAAGCGTCCTCGCTTCGGGCCGGGCGGGGTGGCGCCGAAGGCGACGGGGTGGTGTGCCGCACGGATCGAATCCGCAACCACCCCCCGCCCTGCGGGCGGACCCCTCCTTGAAAAGGAGGGGAGGGTCTAAGGCTTTTTTCCCCTCCTCCCCGAGGGTGAGCCGGGGTTTCGAAGCACGTGCCTGCGCGCGTGCGAGCCGGCGAACGCCCGAAGCGTCCTCGCTTCGGGCCGGGCGGGGTGGCGCCGAAGGCGACGGGGTGGTGTGCCGCACGGATCGAATCCGCAACCACCCCCCGCCCTGCGGGCGGACCCCTCCTTGAAAAGGAGGGGAAACCTCAATCACCCCACTCGGTCAGGGCGCGTTCTTTTTCTTCTTCGTAGCGTCGAGGCGCACCGCGACATAGGAGCCCGGCGCGTCCTCGATCGCCTTGAGCTTGCCCTTGCCCGGGACGCGGGCCGGCACCGGTTTGCTCGTGTCGAGTGCGGAAATCCATTTGTGCCAGTCGTTCCACCACGAACCCTCGTGGCGCTCCGCGGCCGCCTGCCAGGCTTCCGGCGTGTCGGCGGGTTTCGCGTTGGTCCAGTAGCAGTACTTGTTGGCCGCCGGGGGGTTCACGATGCCCGCGATGTGGCCCGAGCCGCCGAGCACGAAGCGAACGTCGCCGCCCAGGGCCTGCGCGCCCTTGAAGGTCGACTTCCACGGAGCGATGTGGTCCTCGGCGGTCGAGATGAAGTACGCCGGCACCTTGACCTTCGAGAGGTCGACCGGCACGCCGCCGACTTCGATGCCGCCCGGCACCCGCAGCAGGTTCTTCATGTACATGTTGCGGAGGTAGAAGCTGTGCATCTTCGCCG
>JAABRB010000109.1 GCA_011391185.1 Betaproteobacteria bacterium | reverse complement strand
CGCAGACCCATCGCGAACCATGCAAACGGAATCACCGTACCCGTGAAGCGCTCGGAAGGTTGATGGCAACCGGTCATCGCCGGCGTCGGCGATCCTTCGAGGTCGATGCCCTCGACCTGGAACGTGCTGATCGGGATCGGGTTGCGCTCATCGGTGATGTCGTACACCCAGGTGAACGCGGGCGCCGCCGGCTGGAGCTTGGCGACGTCCTCATCGGCGACGATCATGACCGAGCGGCCTTTCAGCTTCTCCGGCATTGGCAGGCACGTATGGGTCGGATGTGGAAATGCGCGGCTCTTCACGCCTTCGGCGATCAGCTTCGGTTTCGACATATCCGAGATGTCGAGGATGAAAATGCCATGGTGCCAGTAGCTCACATAGAGCCGGTCGCCGAGTCGCAGGGGATGGTGGCAGCGCGGCGGAGCGTAGTCGTGCCACGGATAGTCCTCGCCGCCCGCGGCCCATTGCCCGGGAATCCACCAGCGCCCGACCTCCGCCGGCCGCGCCGGATCGGCGAGATCGAGGATCATCGCGATGTTGCCGACGTACCCATCCACGGTCGGGGAGATGTAAGCGTAGCGGCCGTCAAATGAGTAGCGGTGCACGCCTTTGCCGCCGGTGACCCATTTCGTGATGAGCCTGGGATGTGCCGGCTTTGATACGTCATAGATCCCGAGGCCGCCGCCGAACTCCGGCGACTCCTGCCCGAGGCGTTCGTGATTGACGATCATGATTTCGTTCGCCACTCGCACCTTGTGCGAGTGCCAGCCGGCCGGCATCTCGATCTGGGCGAGCTGCCTCGGCCGCCGCGGGTCGGAAACGTCGTAGATCGATGTGCCGAATGGATGGCGCATGTGCCCGACGAAAAGCGTCGTGCCCTCCACCCACACCTGCCCGCCGCCGGCGCAGTCGATGCTGCCGACCAGCTCGGCGTTGATTGCCGTAGCCATGTTTGCCGCTCAGGCGCTCAAGGCAGCCGCTCGATCTCGCCGTCCGGCATTCGACCCCACTTCTTGTGCAGGCCGAGCGCGCGCAATGCCGGTTCGTCGCTCGCGACGAACAGCACGACGGGGGCGGTCTTCGACTCGTTGACGTGCTCGTACCATTCGCCGCCGGGTACCGCGAGCGTGTCGAACTGCTGCCAGTCGAAGCGCTTGCCGCCGACGAGGCTATGGCCGAGACCGCCGCCCTCGAACGGCGTCACCAGCAGGCTCGCGGTCTGCTGCAGGGGTCGCGTGCGCTCGCCGGGTCGCAGCATTTGCGCGAAGAACGTCATGGTCTTGAAGACCGGTGCCCCGTTCGTCGGATCGACGTACTCGATCATCAGCGCCTCGTATGGGTCACCGTCCCACGACTTGTGGTGCTCCAGGATCGCGCGGAGAGGTTCCCAGCGGTAGCAATACATCGGTGAGGCCTTGCCCGTGCCGCGATGATGCGACACGAACCGCGGCAGGAAGCCACCCTGGCCGTAGATGCGCTGGGAATAGTCGCCCGGAAATCGCGCGCTCTGCTTCTTGCGCGCCATCTCCTGCCCATCGGCCGATTCCTTGTAATCGTGCTCGAAATAGATCGCGTTGAGCGTCTCGACGAGCGGCAGGTCGAGCACCGAGAGGTTGACCGCCGGCTCGTCCCCGACGTTGCCGTGGTTGTGCCAGGTGTCGTGCGGCGTGAGCACCAGGTCGCCGGGGCCGAACGTGATGTCCTCGCCTTCCACGCCCGTGAAGTTCTGCCGCCCGGTGAGCCCGAAGCGGATCGCGCTCGGAGAATGTCGGTGCGGCGGCATCACTTCGTTGGGGTCGTTGAGGCGGTAGGCGGTATACATGGTCGTCACCGTCGCGCGCCGGGGCGCGAGCGCCGGATTCACCAGGATGAGCGAGCGGCGCTCCGACTCGATGGTGGTGACCAGCCTGGCCGACTTGACGAGCAGTGGTTCGATCTGGCCGGCGTACGACCAGAGGAACGGCGCCGCGCGGGGCGATTCGCCCATGAGGCGGCGCACCTCATCGTGCTGCACGCCGGCACTGGCTGCCCAGAACGGGAACATGTTCTGGCGGGCGATCTCCACGTGCAGCGCCTCGAGCGCCGCGGAGCGGTCGGGCGCTGCCGTGGCAGCAGTGTGCTTGGATCCCATGGCGTTGCTCCAACGGCTACTTGTATCGATCGGCGACCTTCAGGAGCTCGTCGTACTCGGCCTTCACCTCAGGCTTCGCTGACATGATCTTCGTGCCCACCGCCTTGAGCTCGCTCATCATCTTGGCCTGCTCGGCCGGTGCGAGTTGGATGCGCACTCCGCCGTTCGCGTCCCAGCCCTTGCTCGCCCGTTCGTTGATCGCCTCGGCAACCTCGAGCATCCCGCCGTCCACCTTGGCGCCCGCGTCGAGGATGGCCTGGCGGACGTCCGCGGGCAGCGCATCGAGCCAGCGCTTGTTGACGATCACCGTCGAGATCACGAGCGATTGGTGCGTCTCGGTGACGGTTTTCGCGACGTCGTAGTACTTGAACGCGGTCAGGATCGTGATGCCGGCCAGCAATCCGTCGATGTTGCCGCTCTGCAGGGCCGGCAGCACCTCGGAGAGCGGCAGCGGCACCGCGGTCGCGCCGAGGGCCTTCAACGGCTCGATCTGCAGCGGCGATGCGAACGTGCGGATCTTCTGGCCCTTGAAATCGGCGAGGGTCCGGATCGGCTTCTTGGAGAGCACGTCGAGCTTGCTGTTGTAGAAGACCCCGATCGCGGGTATCCCTTTCGGCGCGCCGATCGCCAGCGCGCGCGGGCGGAAACCCGGGTCGCCCAGGACCTTGGCGGCTTGCGCTGTGGATTCGAACACCCCGACCGCGTCGAACACCGAGAACCGCGCATCGGTACCGACCAGGAACGCGGTGGGCGTCACGAATGACTCGATCGACCCGGTCAGCACCCCCTCGACCATCCGCGGGATCGTGCCGAGCTGGCTGGCAGGGTAGATCTCGATCTTGAGCTTGTCGCCCACCTTGGCGCCGACTTCCGCCTGGAAGCGCTTGAGCCACTCGTGCTGCACGTCGTTGATCGTGGCGCTCGCCATTTTCATGGTCGCCTGGGCGCCGGCCGTGCCGGCCGTCGCCAGCGCGGCGGCAAACACGAGAAGTTTTGCGGCTGATACGGGCTTCATGTCTCCTCCAATCCGTTTCGGTTTTCTACCCCACCCACCGCGTCGCCCAGAGGCTGATCGGCGGGACGTAAGTGATGATCGCAAGCGCCAGGATCTGTAGCAGGATGAACGGCGCCAACCCCTGGTAGACCGTCCTGAGCGGAATTTCCAGGACGGACTGTGCGACGAAGATATTAAGCCCAAACGGCGGCGTGAACATGCCAATAGACAGATTGACGGTCATGATGATGCCGAACTGAACCGGGTCGATGCCGGCGTGCTTCACGATCGGCATCAGGATCGGCGTCAGGACGAGGATGGCCGAGATCGGGTCGATGACGCAGCCGAGCATCAGCAGCAGGATGTTGATCGCCAGCAGCACCGCCCAGGGCGAAGCGCCGAAGGCGGCAATGAACTTTGCGGCCTGGGCACCGGCGCCGCTTATCGTCAGCATCCAGGAGAACACGGCTGCTGCGGCGACAATCACGAAGATCTGCGCCGTGCGGAACATCGACTCGGAGGCGATGTCCCAGATCTGCCTCCAGCTGACGTCGCGATAGATATAACGCGCGACGAAGACCGCATAGACCACGGCGACCGCGGCTGACTCCGTCGGTGAGAAAAGCCCGGTGTAGATCCCTCCCAGAATCACCACGGGCATGCCGAGCGCCCAAATTCCCGCGACGGTCGCCCTGAGGACGCCGATGGACTGTACCGTGCCACCGTCCCGGATCCCGTGCCGGCGTGCATACCACACCGAGTAGATGATCACGATGCCGGTGATGAGGATTCCGGGCACGATCCCGGCAGCGAACAGGCGCGGCACCGACTGCTCGGCGGCCGCACCGAAGATGATCATCGCGATGGAGGGCGGGATCACGATTGCGACCGCTCCGATCGAAGTGACCAGCCCCGCGGCGAAGCGCTCATCGTACCCGGCGCGATGCAGCGCGGGCAGCAGCAGGCGGCCAACGGTTGCGGTGTCGGCCGGCCCGGACCCCGACATCGATCCGATCACCGCCGCGGTACCCACAGTCGTCACTGCGAGCGAACCCCGGATGCCGCCGACGATGGCGAGGACCCAGTCGACGATTCGCCGCGCGATGCCGCCCTGCGACATGATCTCGCCGGCGAAAAGAAAGAACGGCACGGCGAGCAGCGGGTAGTTCTCGAGCCCGCCGTAAAACACCTGGTGCAGGACGGTCGCCGGAACCTTGGCGACAAAAACGACGAACGCCGTGCCGGCGGAGAGCAGCACGATGAATATCGGAAAGCCGGCGACGAGCAGGACCACCGGCAGCAGGACTAGCACGAGCGGCACGGCCTATCCCTTGCTGCGTGGCGCGTCGAGCGCCGCGTTCACATCGACGCCATGCAGTCCCAGATATGCGCGCACCAGCAGCGCGAGGATCATCGCGGCGAAACCGACCAGCACTGCGCTGTGCGGGATCGTCATCGGCAGGGCGGCCGCCATGCTGCGCTGATCGATGTTCGCCATCAGCCCGATGAAGTCCCAGGACTGGACGATCACGAACCCCAGCACCAGCGTGGAGACCGTCGCGATCAGGACTTCGAGCAGGCGCTGCATCCGCCTGGGAAGCGACGTGACCAGGATATCCATCGTCAGATGCGCTTTTCTGAGGCTGACGACGAACGCACCGAGGGCTACTCCCCAGACCAGCATGAACACCTGCACCTCGTCGGCCCAGGAGATCGTGTAGAAATCCGTGTAGCGGCCGATCGATCCGACGACATTGAGGAGCACGAGGCTCACCGCGATGAACGCGAGAAGATGCCGGATCACGCGCTCGGCATGTCGCACGATCCGCACCAGCCGTGTTTCGGTGACAGCGTCAATTCTCATGGTTCGACGGTCCTCCCCGTGCACCGGTCGACGGGCCAATATAGCAGGAAGCCGACGGCGCGCTGCACGGTGGCACACGTCACGCGGCTTCGAATTGCACTCGACTGGTGCGGACGGGTACCCTTCCATCCCTGGTCGCACCAAACAGGGTGAACATGGCTCGCACCTCGGAAGTCTTCGACTACGTCATCGTCGGCGCAGGCTCCGCCGGTTGCGTATTGGCGAACCGCCTCAGTGAGGACTCCGGAACGCGCGTCCTCGTTCTCGAAGCCGGTGGCCCCGATCGCGATCCGTGGCTGCACATCCCGCTGGGGTGGGTCAAGATCCTGATGGAGCGGCGGCACGACTGGGGCTATTTCTACGGACCCGAGCCGCACGTCGACGGCCGGCGAATAGAGTGTGCCCGCGGAAAGGTGCTGGGCGGCTGCTCCTCCACCAATGCGATGGCGTACGTGCGCGGGCACCCGGGGGACTTCGCGCGCTGGGCGCGCGACGGACTGCAGGACTGGTCATATGCGCACGTCCTGCCGTACTTCAAGCGCGCCGAAAGCTGGGAGAAGGGTGACGACGCCTATCGCGGCGGCGCGGGGCCGCTCTCAGTGCGGGAGTCGCAGTACGACGACCCGCTGATCGACGCCTACATCGAGGCCGGTCGCGCTGCCGGATACCCGACCGGTGTCGACTACAACGGCCCGGATAACCTCGGGTTCTTTCGGGTCCAGCAGACCATCAAGAACGGCTTGCGGCATAGCGCCGCAGCGGCGTACCTGAAACCCGTCCGGCAACGGCCGAACCTGACGCTCCGCATCCACGCACAGGCCATGCGCGTCGTGTTCGAGAGGAACCGGGCGGTCGGGGTTGAGGTCGCGCAGCACGGGGGGACGCGGCTCATCCGCGCGGAACGGGAAGTCCTGCTTGCTGGCGGCGTCATCAACACGCCGCAGTTGCTAATGGTATCCGGTGTCGGCCCCCCGGACGAGCTCCGCACCCACGGACTGAAGACGCTCGTAGGCGTTCCCGCGGTCGGAAAGAACCTGCAGGATCATGCTTCCGCGATCGTCGATTACAACCGCACTGCGCCGGGACCGTTCCACCGTCGCATGCGCTTCGATCGCGTGGCCTTCGACATCCCGCGGGCCTATCTCACCGGAACGGGACCGGCCACCGA
The DNA here is from genome assembly GCA_011391185.1 of Betaproteobacteria bacterium. Next base: position 3,620 of record JAABRB010000109.1, on the reverse strand, counting down.
CTTTCCGGGTGGACTGACCGCATTTCTCAAGACCAAGCCGGACCTCGAGGTGCCCGACATCCAGTTCCTGACCCGTGCCGTTCCGATGGGCGCGCGGCCGTGGTTCCCGGGAATCCGGCCCGCGTGGCGCGACGGATTCGGCTGCCGGGCGATCCTGCTGCACCCGGAAAGCCGCGGCTTCGTTGCGCTCACGTCGGCCGATCCGCGCGCGCCGGTGCGCCTGCAGGGAAACTTCTTCGCCACCGACAAGGACGTCCGGACGCTGCGCGAAGGCCTCAGGCTCGCGCGCGAGATCACGATGTTGACGCCCCTCGACACATTCCGTGCCGAAGAGATTGCGCCGGGACCGGATGTCACGAGCGACGCGGCGCTCGACGCGTTCATTCGCAAGCAGATGATCACGGTGCATCATCCGGCAGGGACGTGCCGCATGGGCGCGGACGACGCGTCGGTCGTCGACCCCGAGCTTCGGGTACGGGGTGTCGACGGCCTGCGCGTGGTGGATGCGTCGGTGATGCCCGACCTCGTCAGCGGTAACATCAACGCAACCGTGATCATGATTGCGGAGCGGGCCTCCGACCTGATTCGTGGTCGCGCGCCTCTGGCGCCCACCGGTTGACGGGTGGCGCACCCCATGACCGAGGTCTCCGCGCACCTCGTTCGCTACGTGGGCTGGTATTCGAACCGGGCGCCCGGCCAGGCGCGTGACACAGGCAAGATTGATTCTCCGCTTCGTTATCCGTTGATCTGACCGCTGCTACTGCGTGCGCAGGCGAGGGTCGAGCGCGTCGCGCAGCGAATCGCCGAACAGGTTGAAGGCGAACACCGCCAGGCTGATCGCGAGGCCCGGAAAGAACGCCATCCACGGTGCGGTCTCGGCGAACTCCACCGCTGCGCCGCGCAGCATCAGGCCCCAGGCCGCGACCGGCTCCTGCACGCCGAGGCCGAGGAACGAGAGCGACGCCTCCAACAGGATCGCCTGGCCGAGGAACGCGGTCAGCATGATGAGGTAGGGGGCCATCACGTTCGGCAGCATGTGGCGCAGCACGATTCGCGCGTCGGTGAACCCGGCGGCGCGCGCCGCGTCGACGTAGGGCATCTCGCGCACCGCCAGGGCGCTCGAGCGCACCACGCGCGCGCAGCGCGGAATCATCGGGATGGCGATGGCGAGAATCACGTTTTCCACCCCGGTGCCGAGGATCGCCACCACGGCAAGCGCCAGGATGATCAACGGAAAAGAGATCAGCACGTCCATGATGCGCTGCACGATGAGGTCGATGCGGCCGCCGAAGTAAGCACTCGCAACGCCTATGAGCGCGCCGAGCGTCGCGCCGATGAACGACGCCCCGAGGCCGACGATGAGCGCGGTGCGCGAGCCGTAGACCATGCGCGAGTACACGTCGCGGCCGTAGGCGTCGGTGCCGAGCCAGTGCTTGCCGTCCGGCGCCGCCAGCATGGCGCCGTAGTCGGTCGTGAGCGCGTCGTAGGGCGCAAGCCATTGCGCGGTGAGCGCAACCAGCACCATCACCACGATCATCACGGCGCCGATCGCACCGAGTGGCCGCTGCCGGGCGAAGTCGAGAGTCCCCTGTAGCCAGCGCGCGCGCGGCGCTTCCGTGCGGGCGAGCTGCTCGAGGGTTTCTCGGGTGACGGACATGGCTAGCTGTAGCGGATGCGCGGGTCGAGCCAGGCGTAGGCGATGTCGGTTGCGAAGTTCACGAAGATGAACACCGATGCGACGATCAGCACCAGCGCCTGGGTGAGGGTGTAGTCGCGGTGCGAGATCGCCTCGACGAACAGCATCCCCAGGCCGTTCAGGTTGAACACCTGCTCGGTGACCACCAGTCCGCCCATCAGGAACGCGAACTCCAGGCCGATCACGGTAATCACCGGCAGCATCGCGTTCTTCAGCGCGTGGCGCGTGAGGATCAGCTTCAGCCACAGCCCCTTGGCGCGCGCGGTGCGGATGTAGTCTTCACGCAGCACTTCCAGCATTGCCGAACGCATCATGCGGGTGGCCACTGCGGAGTAGCGATAGCCGACGGCGAGCGCCGGCCAGATGAGCTGCGCGAGGTTGTCCCAGGGGTTCACCCAGAACGGCGTATAGACCATCGGCGGCAGCCACTTGAAGATGATCAGCATCGCCAGGATCATCAGGATGCCGAGCCAGAACGACGGCATCGCGAGACCGGCGATCGAGAACACCCGCACCGCGTAGTCCACCCAGGTGTCCTGCCTGATCGCGGCGATGATGCCGAGCGGGATCGCCAGCAGCGTCGCCACCACGGTCGCCATGATCGCGAGCTGTAGCGAGAGCTCGAAGCGCAGCTTGATCTCCTCGGTGATCGGCGCCCCGGTCCACATCGACAGGCCGAAGTCGAGGCGCGCAAGCCCCGCCATCCACGTGGTGAACTGCTTCCACACCGGCTGGTCGAGACCGAGCTTCTTGCGCTCGAGATCCATCAGATTCTGCGACTGGAACTGACTTCCCTGGGTCATGTAGCGCGCCTCGACGACGTCGCCCGGGACCACGCGCAGCAGCACGAAGATCAGCACCGCGACGCCGAACAGCGTCGGGATCATCAGCAGCAGCCGCTTGATGACGTAGTGCAGCATCGGGATTCAGCCCGGCGGCGCTGCGCGCACCGCCGCGACTGCCCGGGTCACTCTGACAGCCAGACCACGTCCAGCGTGTTGTTGAGGTAGTGGCTCGGCGTAATCTGCCAGCCCTTCACCTTGGATGAATGCGGGATGATGCGGTGCCACTGCAGGGTCATCAGATAGTGCGCTTCCTCGTCGAGCAGCCTCTTCTCGAACTGGCGGATCAGTTTCTTGCGCTCCTCGACGTTGGTGGCGCGGCTCTGCTTGTCGTAGAGCTCATCCAGCACCGGGTCCTTGTAGCGCCCGTAGTTCGCCGGGTTGCGATCACTCGACAGGAACTTGTACATGTCGAGGTCGGGCTCGACGATATAGCCGCACTGGAAGTCCATGAACACCTGGGCGTCGCCCTTGCGGATGGTGCCGAAGTAGGCCGCCGGCTCGATCACCTCCTGCTTGACGTTCAGGCCGACCTGGCGCCACTGGTCGATCATCCAGACGCCGAGCGGTTCGTACGGCATCGGAATGCCGCGGTTGGTGAAGGCGAACGCGAAGCCTTCCGGCACCCCGGCTTCCTTCAGCAGGCGGCGCGCCTCGGCGCGCGACTTGCCGGCATCGGTCCAGTAGCCGGCGAGCTTGTTAAGCTCCTCGGGCGGCGTCGCAAACGGGGTGCCCGGCACCTGCACCCCGGCGACCGACTTGACGATCGCGATCTTGGACAGCGCAGTCGACGCCTCGTGCCGGTCGAGCGCCAGCGTCAGCGCGCGGCGCACCCTTTTGTCGTCGAACGGCTTCTTCTCGTGGTTGATGCCGACCAGCAGGATGCAGTCCCAGGGCGACTCCTGCACCGTGATCTTGTCGCCCAGCGCCGCCTTCAGGCTGTCGCGGTCGGCCGGGGTGAAGCCGCGGAACTGGATGTGCGCACGCTCGCCGCGGACCGCCGCCACCTGCGCCGACGAGCTGCGGATAAAGATCGCGCGGAAACCGTCGAGGTACGGCTTGCCCTTGTACCAGTAGTTCGG
>JAABRB010000108.1 GCA_011391185.1 Betaproteobacteria bacterium | reverse complement strand
GCAGGAAAGCACTCGTCGTCGGGATCGCCAACGAGAGCTCGATCGCCTGGGGATGCGCCAGCGCGTTTCGCGAGCTCGGCGCCGATCTCGCGGTGACCTATCTGAACGAGAAGGCAAGACCGCACGTCGCGCCGCTCGCCGAGCGGCTGGAGGCGCCGATCTTCCTGCCGCTCGACGTGTCGAAAACGGGCGAGCTGGAAGCCGTGTTCGACACGATCACCCGGCAATGGGGGCAGCTCGACATCCTCGTGCATTCGATCGCGTGGGCGCCGAAGGACGACCTGCAGGGCGGGCTGCTCGCCTGCTCGGCCGAGGGCTTCGGAAGAGCGATCGACGTGTCGTGCCATTCCTTCATCCGCGTGGCGCGGCTCGCCGTTCCGCTCATGAAGGACGGCGGCACGATGTTCGCGATGAGCTACTACGGCGCGAACAAGGTCGTGGCGAACTACAACGTGATGGGGCCGGTGAAGGCGGCGCTCGAGGCCGCGTGCCGCTACCTCGCCTACGAGCTCGGGCCGAAGGGCATCCGGGTGCACGCGATCTCGCCCGGACCGCTCAAGACGCGCGCCGCATCCGGGATCAAGGACTTCGACGTGCTGCTCACCGAGGCGGCCCAGCGCGCCCCGATCGGCGAGCTGGTGGACATCATGGACGTGGGGTTTGCCTGCGCCTATCTCGCCACGCCGTACGCGCGCCGCATCAGCGGCGAGACGCTCTACGTCGACGGCGGCGTGAACATCATGGCGTGACGCCGCATGCGGAAAGCGTAGTATTCCGGACAATCGGGAGTGAATCGCCATGAGCGAAGAGAAGAAGAGTCCCAACCTCGGCTGGTGGGCCGGGCAACTCGACGAGATCGACGAGGAGATCGCGCGGCTCTGCACCATCTGCAACATCAAGATCCTCGAACCGGGGGTGATCGCGCGCGTCATCAAGGGCGACGATTCGGTGTGCGGCTCGGCGAACAAGATTGCGTTCAAGAAGCTGCACGATGTGATGCGCATCCACTACGCCGTGCGCGAGAAATCGAGCGAGCACGTCGGAGAGAAAGAGACGATGCAGGCGCTGGAAGCGATCGTCGACCGGCTGCGCAAGAAGTACGGCGACCGGCTCGGCAAGCCGGGGTGAGCGCCGAATTCCGCGCTACGCCGGCTCGAGCGAGTCCACGTACACGCGCACCCGCTGACCAACGCGCAGGCTCGGCTTGACGCGCAGCGTTCGCGTGCCGACCTCGCCGTCGTCGTAGCGATATGTGATTTCGTAGACCGTCTCGCGATCGCGCTTGCTCGCAATCGTGCTGCCCACATAACCGCCGGCGACCGCGCCGACCACTGTTGCGATCGACTGGCCCGTGCCGCTCCCGATCTGGCTGCCCAGAAAACCCCCGATCAGCCCGCCGCCGACCGCGCCGACGAGCTGCGTGTCCGGATTGTGGCGCTCGAACTCGCTGATGCCGATCACCGTCGCGACGCGGGGATCCGTCGGCGAGGTCGCGCATCCGGCGATGAGAATCGTCAGGCCGGCCAGCAGGGCGCCGACGTAGCGAAGCGCGGCCGGCATGGTCACTCCTGGTACGCGCCGAACAGGAACGCGTTTTGCAGAATGTTGCTTGGCGGACCGAACTTGCCGAACCACTTGGCGTAGAGGTCAGTCAGCCCGACCGAGCGATAGAGGCGCGCGAGCACGCGGTTCACTGCGAGCCGGAAATCGGCGTCGTTCCGTCGCATCATGAGCGCATAGGGCTCGACCGAAAAATCCTCGTCGAGCAGGACGACCTTGTCCGCGCCCTCGGCGAGCGCGAGCCCGACCAGAAGCAGCCGGTCGTTGGCATATGCGTCCACGCCTTTCTCGCGCAGCGCGGCGAGCGCGGCGGGTTCACTCGGGTACGAAACGAGGGTGACCTGCACCTTCTCCTGTCGTACTGCCTCGCGCAACCTTGCCTCCGAAGTCGTTCCGGACACCAGTGCGACCCGCTTGCCCACTGCATCGGCGATCCGGCGCATGCCGGAATCGGCGCGCACCATCATGGTCGCACCATCGATGAAGATCATGCTCGAGAAATCAACCTGCTCCATGCGGCCGAGCGTGATCGTGGTCGTGCCGCACTCGAGGTCCACATTGCCCGCCGCGACCTGTCCGATCCGGTTGGCGGCGGTGACGGGTATCCAGTCGATTCTGAGCGTCGGCAGTCCCAGTTGTTTCTGGATTGCGCCGACCGCGAATGTGCAGAGATCGATCGAGAAACCCGTCGGGCGCCCGTCGGCCCCGATTGACGAGAAAGGTGGCGACGCATCGCGAAAGCCGAGGTGGATGACGCCACTGTCGCGGATCTTCTGCAGCGTACCGGTGAGCGCCTGCGCGTGTGCAGGGAGCGAACAGACGAATAGAAGCAGGGCGAGAATTCGGGCCATGAATGGAATTTTCCGGAAGAGTATCGAGGACGGTGCAACGGAACCGATGCACGAGTGAACCGCACGGCAAGTGTGCCATAGTCGGCGGCCTTGGCCAACCCGGAGCCCGCGCGCCTCGCGCGGCCGCAGACTACTTGAATATCCGGTTGAAAAAGCCCCCGATGCCGCCGCCGGTCGCCGCCGGCTGCTCGGTGCTGCCGCCGCTTGACGTGCCGCCCGCGGGCACCTGTCCGCTTCGCAGCGCGGTTGCGCACGGCGCTTCCATCGTGGCGCTATCGAAGAGGCCCTTCGCAAGCAGCGACAGTCCGCCGGTCATCACGCCGATCCCGATCTGCGCCGCGGTGCCTGCGGCACCCGCAACATCCACACCAACGGAGGGATCCGCGAGCGTCCCCTGCACCTTGACGAGATTCGCCAGTCCGCCGACGCCGATGCCTTGCTTCGCCTGTGGCCGGATGCTCAGGTCGATCGCCTCGGAGCCGAGGTTGACCGTTCCGGCCATCGCGATGCCGACGTGGCTGGTTTCGATCGCTACCGTGCGATCGACCATCACGACACCCTTGCGCACCGGCACATTGATCACCACGCACTCGATCTGCGTGTACTGCTCCATCTGGCGCGTCGGGTTCACGGCATTCAGCACCTGGGCAACGATGTTCACGCCCGCTCGATCGAGCACCCGGTTTCGCGTCCGGGCCGGTCCGGTGACCAACCTCACATGCCCGTCCAGCGCAGCGGCAAGCGCTGCCGAGGACGCGCCGTCCGATCGGAGGTCGGCCTTGAGCGCCGTCGGGCCGCCGGTGATGAGGTCGTCCTGGCCGAGCTCAGCCATCATTTTCCCCAGGTCGATCTTGTTGCCGGACAGGTTCGCGCCGAATGCAACGCGCTTTGCACCGCTGGCATCGAAAGTGCCGGCCAGCTTCACGTCGCCACCACCCATCTGCATCTCGAACGACTTTGTTTCCAGTTTTCCGTGACTGAGCGCGACCCGCCCGCGCACCGCTTCGAGCAACAGCGCAGGGGGCAGGATCAGCCGGCCGATCCTGAGGTTGACGTCCGCATCGGCCACATTGAGCGCGGTGAGCGGCAAAGGGTCCTGTGAAAAGACGTGTCCGGACGCTTTTCCTGTTGCGGCGCGTCGCGCCGCACCGGGCCCGCGAAGCTCCTCGACGTCGATGAGCGGCGCCGCGATGTCGGCGGTTATCTTCGGTCGCGCGCCGGAGAAGTCGGCTTTGACGGTCCCCGACGCGGCGCTTTTCCCCACCGAGAGTTTGATGTCCTGTATCGCGTAGACCCGCTTGTCGCTCCTGACCTCGCCTTCGATCTTGATCGGCGGCAGTCGGGGAATGCGCTCGCCGACGAGCCTGACCAACGACTCTGTCTCGGTCACATCCGCACGCAGCTTGAGCGCCAGACGCGCGCCGGTCGCCGGAAATCCGACGCGACCCGAGGCGGCGAGCGTCGCGCCGGCGATCCGCGCTTCGAGCTTCACGCCAAGCGACTCGCCAACACTGAGCGTCCGGATGAAAAGGTCGTCGGTTGTCCCGGCAAGCGACACCGGCACGCCGTCGACCGTGGCCTTAATGAGGATCTCCCGTCCCGAGAGGCCCTTGGGTCGGATAAACGCCTCGTCGAACGTCAGACGCCGGGTTTTCCCCGTCTGTCCGGAGCGGTACTGGACCACTCCTTTGGTGATCCGGGCGGCGCTCAGATCCACGGGCAGCGCCCGCGATTTCGATGGCGTGCCGGGCTGCTTCTTTTCGCCGGCGCGGGCGAGGATCCAGTTTCCCACGCCCTTCGCGTCGGTCTCGAGAAGCACGTCGGGCTCCGCAAGATCGATCTTGAGCTGCACGTCGCCGGTCAGGAGCGGAAGCAGCGCTGCGCGCACCTCCACGTGCTTTGCCGTGATCATCTGCGGACGCGAGCCCCAGCTCGCATTGGCGAGACTGACGTCCTCCACGATGAGTCGTGGTGGCAACAACCCGATCTCGACGTATCCGGCGACCTTTAGCTCGCGGCCGGTGGCGGCCTTCACCTCGGCTGCGGCAAGCGAGACGTACTTGTTCCAGTCCACGAAAGCCAGCGCCACGAATACGCCGACGAACAGCAAGACGATCGCAATCGCTGTGCCGACCAGCACGCGCGGCCACACGCGGCCGATCTGCGTGCCGGGGAAATGCGCAGGCGAATCCATGCGTGCGCGCGCGGGCATCATCAGTGCGATTCTCGACCCTGCGCCGGGGCATGCCAAGCGCGCATTGGCCGCTTTAGCGGCCTATTGCGCGGAACCGGCGGGTGGTGGACGCTCGCGGCGTCCCGCAACGAGCAGGAGATAGACGAGTGCCGCGAAGGGCCAGAGGGACGAGGCAAGTCGCGTCAGGCCGTTGAAATTGAGGAAATGTCCCTGTCGCCAGACCTGCAGGGAGTTCGCCAGGTAAGGGTTCTCCGGAGCCACATTGACGAGCACGGTTGCGGCCATCAGCAGCACACCCGCGAGCGCAATCGCAGTGCGCCGCGAGAGAAACATCGCCGAGATCGCGAGCGCGATCCCGATCGCGCCCCCCCAGAGTGCGCCGGGCGTGAGCCACGCGAACATGTCGGCGGGTCGGAACAGCGCGGCGTATGCCGCGGAGCGGATCAGGCACGCCGCGACCAGCAGTGCGACGACCAGCCGCCAGCGTGCCGCGCGACTCGGCATGAGCGCGCCGGTGAGGAGCGACACCGCGACCAGGTTCGCGGCGGTGACGGTGCCTTCGATGCGCACGAACAGCCACGCGGGATGCAGCGTCTCCGGCAGTGATTCGAGGAGATAACGCAAGTCGCCGTTGCCGAACAGCAGCGTCTCCGGGTTGAGTAGCGCGAACAGCCACAGCCCGATCAGCACCAGCCCGAGATCGGTTTGCCGGCCGAGGTAAAAGATCTTGTCCCGCAGCGCATAGAGTCCGCCGTGCCGTGCGAGCCATCTCGCGGCGATCACTCCAGCGGTCGCACCGATCATCGCGCCGAGCGCGTTTGCCACGAGATCGAGATTCGACTCGATTCGGTCGGGGAGATAGGTCTGCAGCGCTTCCATCACGAAGGACAGCGCGGCGCCTCCCAGCGTCGCGGCGAGCCACGCTCGTGCACCGACCAGGCGCGGTGCTGCGGCGAGAACGCCGAGCAGCCCGAGCGGAACATACGCAATGATATTCGCGGCGACGTCGATTCCCGTGGCGTAGGGCGGCCAGGGGGCGACGAAGAAATTGAACGGACTCGTGCCCGGATCGCGCCACCCGGTGATTCGATACAGGCTGCCGTAGACAACGAGCAGCACATATGCCGCGAGGAAATACCGCGCGAGGGGCGAGGGACGCGCGTCGGGGCGCATGGCATGGCGATTGTCGCACAGCGCGGCGGCGGCCTGGCGCGCGGCGTTACTCCGCGTCGAGCAATGCCCGGTAGATCGCCAGAGTTGATGCGTCGAATAGCGCGAAGGTGAGGTGCTCGACCGCCGGTTGTGCCGTGAGGAATGCGCGGCATTCGCGCACCGCGATCGCTGCTGCTGCGTCGACGGGATAGCCATACACGCCGCAGCTGATCGCCGGAAAGGCGATCGTCGTCAGGCCATGCTGCGCCGCCAGCGTCAGGCTCGTCCGATAGCAGGATGCGAGGCGTTCAGCCTCGCCGCGATTTCCGCCCTGCCACACGGGTCCGACGGTGTGGATCACGTTCCGGGCGGCGAGGCGATAGCCGCGGGTGATTCTCGCTTCGCCGGTCGGGCAGCCGCCGAGCGCCCGGCACTCGGCGAGGAGTTCCGGGCCCGCCGCGCGATGAATCGCGCCGTCCACGCCGCCACCGCCGAGGAGCGACGAATTTGCGGCGTTCACGATCGCGTCCACCGCGAGCGTCGTGAGATCTGCCTGGACGGCGTGAAGACCGTTTGTCACGGGCTTTTTCCGGCCTGCCGGCCGTCCCGGGTGACCAGGACCGCCGCCACTGCAAAGCCGACGCCCAACAGTGTGAGATGCCAGTGATCGAGCCCGAGCATGCCGCCGCCAGGCAGCGCCATGGCGAGCCCTGCTGCGAGGAGCAGGATGCGCGCGGCAACCCCCGCAAGACCATTGCGTAACGCGCCGACGCCGACAAGGTAGCCCTCGAGCGCCGCGGCGATGAGCAGGATTCCGAACAATGCGGTCGCCACGACAACTGCGATCTCGGTGCCGGAGCCGCGGAGGATCAGCGCGGGATTGAGCACGAAAAAGAAGGGAATGACGTACATGACGCTGCCGAGCCGCATGGCTTGCGCGCCGACCTGCATCGGGGCGGCGCCGGCAATCCCCGCAGCCACGAACGCTGCGAGGGCCACCGGTGGCGTGATGAACGACACCATGCCCCAGTACAGCATGAAGAGATGCACTGCGACCGGGTCGAACCCGGCGGCCACGAGCGGCGGCGCGAGCACGATCGCGAGGAAGATGTAACACGCGGTAATCGTCATCCCCATGCCGAAGATGAAGCTCGTGATCGCGCCCATGACGAGCAGCACGTAGACGTTGTTGCCCGCGAGGTAGACGAGATCGTTGGCGAGCGTGCCGGCAAGCCCGGTCACCGAGAGCGCGCCGATGATCAGGCCCACGCCTGCGAGCAGCGCCGAGAGCTCCGCGAGCGCGCCACAGACGCCCATCAGCAGCTCGCCCAGCTTCCGGCGGTCGAGGCGGTATCGCCGGGAAAGCTGGTTGATCCCGAGCAGAGCCGCGGTGGCGTAGAACGGCGCCAGCGATTCGCGTTGCAGAACGAGGAGCATCCACACCAGCACGGCAAAGACGATGATGTAATGCCAGCCTTCGGCGAACGTGCGGCCGAGCGCGGGCAGCTCGGCGCGCGGCAGCCCGCGCAGGCCGTTGCGCGCCGCATAGCCGTCGATCTGCACGAAGAGCCCGAAGTAGAAGAGCAGCGAGGGGACCAGCGCCGCCAGGGCCACGGTCACGTAGGGCACGCCCAGGAAGGACGCCATGACGAACGCCGTCGCGCCCATCACCGGCGGCATGAGCACGCCGCCGGTGGAGGCACAGGCTTCGACGCCGCCCGCGTAGGCCGGCGCGAAACCGATCCGCTTCATGGCGGGAATGGTCACGACGCCGGTGGTGAGCACATTGGACACCACGCTGCCGCTCACCGATCCCATGAGTCCGCTCGCGAAGATCGCCACCTTCGCCGGGCCGCCACGCACGGAGCCGAACAGCGCGAACGCAAGGTCGTTGAAGAAGTGCGCCGCGCCGGTGTACTGCAGCACGGCGCCGAACAGCACGAATCCGATCACGAGCTCGCCGAATGCGCGGGTCGGAATGCCGAGCACGCTTTCGGTGCTGGCGAAATGGAACGACGCGGTGGTCGCGAGATCCTGCGCGAGGCCCGCGATCGGTCCGGGCATCACGTCGGCAAGCACCGGGTAGATCGAGACGAGGGCCACCACGACGAACACCGCGTTGCCCCCCGCGCGGCGCGTCGCCTCGAGCAGCACCAGCCAGCCGAGATAGGCGGGCCAGGCGGCCTCGGCAGGTGCCTTGTACTCCCATCCCTGCTCGATGATGCGCTGGGCATTGAGCGCGAAATACGCGAAGACGCAGAACGATGCCAGAAAGAGCGCGGCGTCGTACCACGGCACGCCATCGAGCCGGGCACGTCGCGAGGCCGGGATGAGAATGAACACGCAGCCGGCGAGCGCGGCGCACAGCCAGTACAGATATGCGCTCGCGAGCAGCGTCTTGCCGACGAAAAACCCGAGGTTGAGGAGTTGGTTGACCGAGAGGGCGATCGCCGCCGCAGTGAGTGCAATCAGGAGCGCGCGCCATGCGGGTGCCAGCCGGCGATAGCGCGCCTCGAGCGGCGCCGGAATCGCATCACCTGCCGACATCGGCCGTGCCGTGCTGCGCGAGCACGTCCGACGCGCAAGTTGTCGTCACCAGCTGCTTAGGACGGGATCCATGCCGGCCTTCGTGAGCGCATCCGTGCGCGCGGTCATCCAGGCCTGCTTGAATGCCGCATCGTCCGCGTGATTGCCCTGCATGGTTTTCTTCCAAGCGGCGGCAAGCACTTTCTGCCGTGCTACGAGCTTGTCGTCATGCGCCTGATGCGCGGGCGTCCACTGCCCGGCCTTCTTCCAGTAGCGGATTGCGCCGTCGTGATAGGGAATCACCCACGCGAAATTCTGCCGCTTCACGTCCCATCCCGAATTGCCCGGCGCCGCACCCTTGTAGAGATCGTATGTATCGACCATGGCGCGGGTCATCGCGTAGACGAGACTCGCATCCTGGGTCGCATAGGTCATGAGGACCGGGTAGGGATAGGTCGCCGATTCCGCGGGGTTGTCCTTGGAAAGCTCCGCGCCCTCGGTGCCCATGAACGGAAAGAAGAACGGCGCCACCTTGTTCATGCGCGCCCAGCCCGCTTTGTCGTTGTGCGGGATCACCGGGTAGACGAGGCCGCGCGGCGACTTGGCGATCTGGAACGCCTTTCCCGAGATCGAAGACGTGAACGCCGCGTCCACCTGGTTATTGATGATGCCGTCCATCGCAGCACCGAAGCCGCCGAACTCGACCTTCTGGACGTCGTCCCACGTCAGCCCGGAAAAGGCGAGTATCGCGGTGATGTTCTGGTTGAGCGCGGGAGCCCCGATCACCCATGCGACCCGCTTGCCCTTGAGGTCGGCCACGGTCTTGATGCCGGCGTCCTTCGCGGCGACCACGGTGAGGATCTGGTCGGAGGTGTTCATCATCAGCGCGCGCACCGGCTGCGGGCCCCAGTCCTTCGCGCCGAACTCGTAGACACCCTCCTGCGCGAGGTAGCTGCCGCCCACGCCGTTGGCGGAGAACTGCACCTTGCCGTCGCGCAGCGGCAGGGTGCGCGAGATGTCGTTCTTGCCCGGCAGCACGCGCAGGCTGACGTTGTACTTCTGCTTGAGGGCGTTGCCGATCGCGACGGACTGGTTGTACCCCCCGGAACCCACGTCGTAGGCGGTCCAGGCGAGCGTTGCCGGAAGGCCGGACTGGGCGGCCGCAGGCCAGGAAACGAGAATCGATGCGGCGGACAGCGCAGCGGCCAGCCCGCCTCGCAGAACGAGTACGTTCATGACGGTCCCTCCTCCAAGGGTGATGCGCGACGATCTTAATCCTTAATTCTCTCGTCCGCCCGCCGTAGACCCTCCTCCTTGTCAAGGCGGGGAGGTTTTTCTTCCCCTCCTTTTCAAGGAGGGGTCCGCCCGGAGGGCGGGGGGTGGTTACGGCCTCGATCAGTGCACGCACCACCCCGTCACGCGTTGCGTGCCACCCCTCCTCGAAGAGGCGGGGAGGTTTTTCTTCCCCTCCTTTTCAAGGAGGGGTCCGCCCGGAGGGCGGGGGGTGGTTACGGCCTCG
>JAABRB010000107.1 GCA_011391185.1 Betaproteobacteria bacterium | reverse complement strand
CTTACGCCTTACGCCTTACGCCTTACGCCTTACTCCTTACTCCTTACCCCTTACTTCTTACCCCTTACCCCTTACTCCATCCTCCTCAGGCCTTGCGATGCTCGCCGACCCGGACGATCTTCATCGTGTTGGTGCCGCCGGGCGAGCCGATCGGCTCGCCGAACGAGACGACGATGAGGTCGCCGTCCTGCACGACACCGTTCTTCACGAGTACGTCCTCGGCCTCCTCGAGGAGGAGGTCGCGGTCGTGGCCGCGGTATCGGACGGTCAGGGGGAAGACGCCGCGAAACAGACTCACCCGATAGCGCGTCGAAGGCTCCGACGTGAGCGCATAGATCGGTACGCCGCAATTCAGCCGCGACATCCATAGCGCCGTCGAGCCCGTCTGGGTCAGCGCAGCGATCGCTTTCACCTTGAGGTGATAAGCGGTGAAGAGCGCCGCCATGGCGATCGACTGGTCGACACGGGTGAAAATCCGATCGAGGAAGTCGCGGTCGAGCAGGACCTCCGCCGACTTTTCCGCCTCGACACAGATGCGGCTCATGGCCTCGACGGTTTGGACCGGATACCGGCCGGACGCGGTCTCCGCCGAGAGCATGACCGCGTCGGTGCCGTCGAGTACCGCATTGGCAACGTCCGAGACCTCTGCGCGCGTCGGGACCGGGTGGGAGATCATCGACTCCATCATCTGCGTCGCGGTGATCACCAGCTTGTTTGCCTCCCGAGCGGCGCGAATCATGCGCTTCTGCAGCGCCGGCACGGAGGCATCTCCGACTTCCACGGCGAGGTCCCCGCGCGCGACCATGATGCCGTCGGTCGCCGCGAGGATGTCCTTGAAGTTGTGCGCCTCGACGGCCTCCACGCGCTCGATTTTCGCGATGAGCAGCGCATGGCCGCCGGCCGCCCGCAAGAGCTCCCGCGCGAGCTCCATGTCCTTGCCGTTCTTGGGGAACGAGACCGCCAGGTAGTCCGCCATCATCCCGGCGGCGACGCGGATGTCATCCATGTCCTTGGCGGTGAGCGCAGGGGCCGTGAGCCCGCCGCCGACCCGGTTGATGCCCTTGTTGTTGGAGAGCACGCCGCCGTGGCGCACGATGCAATGCACCGCGTCCCCGACCACCTGCACGACATCGAAGATGATGCGCCCGTCGTCGAGCAGCAGCACGTCCCCCGGCCTGACGTCGCGCGGCAGCTCCTTGTAATCGAGCCCGACGCGCTCCTGGTCACCGATCGGGCACGCCGCGTCGAGCACGAACGGGTCACCGCTCTCGAGCGTGATGCGACCGTCCTTGAACTTCCCGACCCGGATCTTGGGACCTTGCAGGTCGGCCATGATGCCGACCGTGAGCCCGGCCTCGCGGGAAACTTCCCGTACGAGCTCGACACGGCGCAGGTGATCTTCGGCGGTACCGTGCGAAAAGTTCACCCGCACCACATCGACGCCCGCCTTCAGCATACGGTCCAGTGTCGCGCGGTCACTCGTGGCCGGTCCGAGCGTAGTGACGATCTTGGTCACGCGCGGCTGCGTAGCACGCTCCTGCTGGTGGGATAACATTGCGCTCCTGATCGTTGCGTATCGTTGTCGCGCTGCCGCGCGCCGGGTCTCCGGAGACCGCGGAGTCGAGAACAACGTATACGTTACAGCATGTGCCGGTCACGGTCCAGCATGGCGCCGGCCCGCGTGCGGATCAATGCGCGGCCCGGCGCTCGAGCACTTCGATCGCCGGGAGCTTCTTTCCTTCGAGGAACTCGAGAAACGCGCCGCCGCCCGTGGAAATGTAACCAATCCGGTTGGTGATGCCGTACTTGGCGATGGCCGCGACGGTGTCGCCGCCGCCCGCCAACGAGAAGGCTTTCGAACCGGCGATCGCGTCGGCGACGGTCCGGGTGCCGTGACTGAACGGTTCGAATTCGAATACGCCGACCGGCCCGTTCCATACGATCGTGCCTGCGCGTCCGAGCACCTTCGCGAGCGCCCGCGCGCTCTCTGGTCCGATGTCGAGGATCATGTCGTCGTCACCGACGTCTCCGGCCGGCTTCGTCTCGGCCCTGGCCGTCGCCGAGAATTCCCTGGCGCACACGACGTCGACCGGCAGCGGCACGTCTCCGCCTTTCGCACGCAACGCCGCCATGATCTTGCGTGCCTCGTCGACGAGATCCGGCTCGGCCAGCGACTTTCCGATCTTCATGCCCGCGGCGAGCATGAAAGTGTTGGCGATGCCGCCGCCGACGATCAGCTGATCCACCTTCTCCGCGAGGGCGGCGAGGATCGTGAGCTTGGTGGAGACCTTCGCGCCGGCCACGATTGCGACCAGGGGTCGCGCCGGATTGATGAGCGCCCTGGAAAGCGCGTCGATCTCGGCGCCCATCAGCGGTCCGGCGCAGGCGACCGGCGCGTGCTCCGCGATGCCGTAAGTCGTCGCCTCGGCGCGGTGCGCCGTCCCGAAGGCGTCGTTCACGTACACGTCGCAGAGCGTTGCCATCTGCTTCGCGAGCGCCGCGTCATTCTTCTTCTCGCCCTGGTTCATGCGGCAGTTCTCGAGCAGCACCACTTCGCCGGGCGCGACCGCTACGCCATTCACCCAATCCCGCGCGAGCCGGACCGGCTTGCCGAGCAGCTCGGCAAGGCGCTCGCCGACCGGCGCGAGCGAGTCCTGTGGCTTGAACTCGCCTTCCTTCGGCCGGCCCAGATGCGAGGTGACCATGACTGCGGCGCCACCCGCGAGCGCCTGCGCAATGGCAGGCGCGGATGCGCGAATCCGCGTGTCGTCGGTGATTTTTCCCTGATCATCGACCGGAACGTTGAGATCGGCGCGAATGAAGACCCGCTTGCCGCGCAGGTCAAGATCGGCCATCTTGAGAACGCGCATGGTCCCCGGCCGCTACTTCAGGCTCGATACGATGGGCTCAGCCGAGAACAGTTGCTCGAGCACCCTGCGATACGCAGCGGGCACCGCCGTCTTGGCGTGGCCCGGCGGATTGACCGCATCGCCACCGAGATCATCCCGCCCCGTGACCCGCGTGGCCCCGAGCTCTTTCCCGGTTGCGTCGTGCACGCGCAACGCCAGATCGTAGATGAGAGCGGTGTTCATGAACGTGTCGCTCTTCCATTCCAGGATGATCACGATCGCCAGACGCCCCGCGTTCGCTTTCCTCAGCGACTCGGCAATCCCGGCGGGACTGTCCGGAACCGAGCCGTCGAGCACCGTCGCCTTGAACCCCTTCGCCCGGAGCGCGGAGGCAATCGTCGTGCCGAAATCCACCGCAAGCGGATTGCCGCTCTCGGTGAGAATGTCGAACGGATTGCCGAATCCGCCGCGCGACAGGCCCACGAAGTCCGGCGCCTTGTTGCCCGACATGACGTACGAGCGCGCGTCCCGGACCGCCACGACGGCGATCCTCGTTCCTGCGACTGCGAAGCCGGGAGTCGCTCCGGTATAGGCGTGCTTGTTGCCGACGGCACAACCGCCCAGCGCGATTGCTGCCGTGAGGAATGTGGTTGCGGCAAGCTTTCTCATGACGGGACTCCTTTCGTCGAGACCCGATCGGGCCGCGTCATTTCGCGTTCATCAATGCCACGGTCACATCCAGCATTCGATTCGAAAAGCCCCATTCATTGTCATACCAGCTGCAGACCTTGACGAGGGTGCCGCCGGAGACCTTGGTGAGAGTCGAATCGAAGATCGACGAGGCCGGATTGTGGTTGTAATCGATCGAGACGAGCAGCTCCGAGGTGTACTCCAGGATGCCCTTGAGCGCGGATTCGGATGCTTCCTTGACCGCCTTGTTGACCTCGTCGACGCTCGTCGCGCGCTTTGCCACGAACGAAAGATCGACCAGCGAAACGTTGATCGTCGGGACGCGGATGGAGAACCCGTCGAGCTTGCCGTTCAGTTCCGGCAGCACCAGCCCGACCGCAGCCGCGGCACCGGTCTTCGTCGGAATCATCGACATGGTCGCGGAGCGGGCCCGGCGCAAATCCGAGTGATAGACGTCGGTCAGCACCTGGTCGTTCGTGTACGCATGGATCGTCGTCATCAGCCCGCTCTCAATGCCGATGCGGTCGTGCAGGGCCTTGGCCATCGGCGCGAGGCAGTTGGTGGTGCACGACGCATTCGAGATCACCGTGTGCGACGCCTTGAGGATCTGGTGGTTCACGCCGTAGACGACGGTCGCGTCGACATCCTTGTCGCCGGGCGCCGAGATGATCACCTTCTTCGCGCCGGCCTCGATGTGGCCGGCCGTCTTGGCCTTGCTGTTGAAGAGCCCCGTGCACTCGAGCACGACGTCGACTTTGAGCTCCTTCCACGGCAGCTCGGCGGGATTTCGCTGTGCGCAGACACGGATCTTGTCGCCATTCACCACCAGGTTGTCGCCATCGACCGTGACCGTGCCCGGAAACTTGCCATGGGCGGTGTCGTACTTGGTCAGGTGTGCATTCGTTTTCGCGTCGCCCAGGTCGTTCAGAGCGACGAACTGGATGTCGTGCCGCTTGCCGCCCTCGTAGTGCGCACGCAGGATGTTGCGGCCGATGCGGCCGTAGCCGTTGATCGCGATACGTAGGGTCATGGTCTGTTCCTCAGATTACTCCGTCACGAAATTAGTGCAGTGCCGATGTTCCATGCGCGATCGGAAGGTATCGAACAGGGAGAAACCGGCTGGTTTCCCCCCGTTACCTCCCTTCCCGCTGCGAGGAGGCACCAGGGTCATTCAGGCTTTTCTTCCTTTGCGCGACTTCTTGTCGAGCACGCGCTTCACGGCTGCCGCGACATGCTCGGCGGTGAAGCCGAAGAGCTTGAAGAGTTCTCCGGCCGGCGCGGACTCGCCGTAGCGGTCGAGGCCGACCACCTCGCCGTCGAGCCCCACGTACTTCCGCCAGTAGTCGGTGACGCCCGCCTCGACCGCGACGCGCGGCAACCGTCTCGGTAATACGCTTTCGCGGTAGGCCTCGTCCTGATGGTCGAACGCTTCGGTGCACGGCATCGACACCACGCGCACCGGTATACCCTCTTCAATGAGCTTGGCTTGCGCCGCCATCGCAAGCTGCACCTCCGAGCCCGTTGCGATGATCACCGCCTTCGCGCGCGGGGCCTTGCTGAGCACATAACCGCCTTTCCCGATCGCCGCGACGGTTGCCGGCGTGCGCTTCTGGAACGGGAGGTTCTGGCGCGAGAGCACCAGCGAGGTCGGGCCGTCGCGCCGCTCCACCGCCGCGATCCACGCCACCGCGGTCTCGACCGTATCGCAAGGTCGCCACACGGACATGTTTGGCATGAGACGAAGCGTCGCGACATGCTCGATGGGTTGATGCGTCGGTCCGTCCTCGCCGAGGCCGATCGAGTCGTGCGTCAGCACGAAAATGTCGCGCACCCCCATGAGAGATGCGACACGTAGCGCGTTACGGGCGTAGTCCGTGAACACGAGAAAGGTCCCGCCGTAGGGAAGCACTCCACCGTGCACCGCCATGCCGTTCATGATCGCCGCCATGCCGAACTCGCGCACGCCGAACGACAGGTAGTTTCCGCCGCCGTTCGCTCCCGAGAGCCGCTTCGAGCCCGACCAGTTGGTGAGGTTCGAGCCGGTCAGATCCGCCGAGCCGCCGAAGAACTCCGGCAGCACCGGTCCGAGCGCCTCGATCGCGTTCTGCGATGCCTTGCGCGTGGCGATCGTTTCGCCCTTCGCGTTGATCCTGCGCAGAATCGATGCGCTCTGCTTCGGCCACTCGGTCGGCAGCTCGCCCGCCATCCGCCGTTTGAACTCCGCGGCCAGTTTGGGGTGCTGTTTCTCGTACCCGGCAAACGTCTCGTCCCAGTACTTCCCGAGTGTCGCGCCGCGCGTGCGCGCGTCCCATCCCTCGTACACGTGCGCGGGAATCTCGAACGGCGGAGAGCTCCAGCCAATGGCCTGCCGGGTGGCCGCAACCTCGTCCTTGCCGAGCGGCGCGCCGTGCGCCTCGTGCGTGTCGGCCTTGTGCGGCGAGCCCATGGCAATGATGGTCTTGCAGCAAATGAGGCTCGGCCGGTCGGTGACCGCTTTTGCCGCATCGATCGCCCGATCCACCGCGTCGACGTCGTGACCGTCCACGTGTGGCACGACGTGCCAGCCGTACGCTTCGAAGCGCTTCGGCGTGTCGTCAGTGAACCACGCCTTCACGTGGCCGTCGATCGAGATGCCGTTGTCGTCGTACAGCACGATCAGCTTGCCGAGACCAAGCGTGCCCGCGAGCGAGCAGGCTTCGTGGGAGACGCCCTCCATCAGACAGCCGTCGCCGCAGAACGCGTACGTGTGGTGATCGACGATCTCGTGGCCGGGTCGGTTGAACGTCGCGGCGAGCACGCGCTCCGCGAGCGCCATGCCGACCGCGTTGGCGAGGCCCTGTCCGAGCGGCCCGGTGGTCGTCTCGACGCCGGGCGCACAGCCGTACTCCGGATGCCCGGGTGTTTTCGAGTGCAGCTGGCGAAAGCGCCGCAGCTCGTCCATCGGCAGGTCGTACCCGGTGAGATGAAGCAGCGAATAGAGAAGCATCGAGCCATGGCCGTTCGAGAGCACGAACCGGTCGCGGTTCGGCCACTTCGGATCGACCGGGTCGTGGCGCAGGTGTCGGTTCCACAGCGCCAGCGCAATCTCGGCCATGCCCATCGGCATGCCGGGATGACCGGAATTCGCCTGCTGCACGGCGTCCATGGCGAGTGCGCGCAGTGCGTTGGAAAGATCGTTGCGAACCGGAGCGTCCATCGCGGAGGGACCCTGGGAAGATTCGGTGGAAGGAGTTTCGGTGAAAGACGGTTGCAACCGAAGAGATGAAATTATACGCGAGGCGTTCCGCATCGGTACGCCCGCGGCGCCGGATCAGACGCGCGTCGGACGGAAGACACCGATCGCGTGCTCGACCGGCCCGAGGCGCGCACCCATGCGCTTGCGGTCCTCCATCAGCCGCCAGATCATCGGCGTGATGATGAGCTGCATCGCCAGCTCGAGCTTGCCGCCCGGCACCACGATATTGTTCGGCCGCGACATGAACGAGTTGTTGATCATCGTCAACAGATAGGGGAAGTCGACGCCGATCGGATTGCGAAAGCGGATCACCACCATCGACTCGTCCGCACTCGGGATGTCCTTGGCGATGAACGGATTGGACGTGTCCACCATCGGTATGCGCTGGAAGTTGATGTGCGTCTCGGTGAACTGCGGGCAGATGAAATGTACGTAGTCGTGCATCCGGCGCAGGATCGTGTCGGTGACCGCCTCCCGCGAGTAACCCCGCAAGTTGGTGTCGCGATCGATCTTCTGAATCCATTCCAGGTTGATGGCCGGCACCACGCCGATGAGCAGATCGACATGCTGCGGGATGTCGATCTTGTCGCTCTTGACCCCGCCGTGCAGGCCCTCGTACAGCAGGACGTCGGTGTTCTCCGGAATCGCGGTCCACGGCGTGAACGTGCCGGGCTCCTGGCCGAACAGTGCGGCCTCCTCCTCGTTGTGCAAGTACCTTCGCACCTTGCCCGTGCCGCCCTCGCCATACTCCCTGAAGAGCGCCTCGAGCTCCTCGAACAGGTTCGCCTCCGGTCCGAAATGGCTGAAATTGCGCCCCTCGCGGAGAGCGTCCGCCATGCGCTTCTTCATTTCGGCCCGGTCGTAGCGGTGGAATGCGTCGCCCTCGACATGGACCGCGGAAATGTTCTCGCGGCGGAAGATCTTGTCGAACGCCTTCTGCACCGTGCTGGTGCCGGCGCCCGACGACCCGGTCGCCGCAACGATCGGATGCTGAACGGACATGACTTCTCCTTTGACGTCACCCGATGCATGCCCGCAAGAGGCACAAGTCGGGAAAATCGAAATTCTTCACGCGACCACGGGCCGCTGCCGAGTCTTCCGGTCCGACGATAGCGGGTCCTGGCGCCCGCGAATATCGTGCTGCCGGAGGGTGTCAGGCCGCGGCCGCCCGGCCGTGCAGCGCCACGATCTGCGCAACGCCCAGATACGGCGCACCGATCCGCGACGCGGCTCCCGGATCGAGCGGCTGCTCGGGGTCCCCCAAACTGTAGAGCACGAGGTCCGCGCCGCTCAAGTCCTGCGTTTGCGTCCAGATTGTCGGTATCGCGACGGTGAAGAGACCCGCGGCCTTGGCTGCCACGACACCATTGCCGGAGTCCTCGAGGGCGACGCAGGCCGACGCCTGCAACCCGAGCGTCGAGAGCACGACGTTGTAGACATCCGGTGCCGGCTTCTTGTGCGGCACCTCGTCCGCGCAAGCGATGGCGTGGAACCAGTGGTAGCCCTCCTCGCCGAGCCCCGCCGAGATCAACGCTTCGACGTTTGCAGGCGACGTGGTGGATGCCAGACCGAGCTTGACGCCCGCTTCACGCGCTTCGCGGATCAGGCGCGCAACCCCCGGCCGCAGTGGCGAGCGGCCATCGCGGATCAATTCCGCAAAGATGCGCGTCTTGGTGCGATGAATCGCACCGACGCTGCCGTGCAGGCGCTGCTTCTCCCCGGCGGGGATCTTCAGGGAATCGACGTACTGCGAAATACGCTCCTTGCCGCCGGAGATATTGAGCAGTTCCAGGTACTGGTGGCTGCTCCAGTTCCAGTGCAGATCGTGCTCGAGGAAAGCGGCGTTGAACGCCTGGCGATGCGCCTCCTCGGTGTCGGCCAAGGTGCCGTCGACGTCGAAAATCAATGCTTCGATGCTCATGCCCGCCTCCTCGCCTTCCGTGTCGCGGTTCCGGCCTTCCGGCCTTCCCTGTGTACCACGGCACGTCCCGCGCCTGCCATATGACTCGTCAAGTGACTCGTCAAGCGGCCCGTCAAGCGCCGCCAACCGAGGCTGTGCACCCTAACCGGCCCGGCCCCGGTACACGACCATCGCCGTGCCCTGGGTCTGCCGCCGGACGTCGTACCCGATCAGGCGCACGTGGTCGTCAGGATTCGCCGTGTGGCAGGCCTCGGCCTCCGCAAGAATCGTGTCGACATTGCGCTCGCCGAACATCGGCAGCTTCCACATGTACCAGTAGGCCCCGCCCGCGTTCTCGGGCTCGGTGTGCTCGATTGCGGAATTCCAGCCCTGCGCGACGATGTACTCCACCTGCCTGCGGATCTCCCCTTTCGAGAGCGCGGGCAGGTACGAGAACGTCTCGAACCTGCGGCTCTTGGGGTCGGAGAGCCGCGACTTGTACTCCAGGATTTCGCTCATGATCACTCCTCGCGTGTGTTGCTCAGGCGGCCGCCTTGGCCGCGTCGAGCTTGTCGACGACGTCGAACTCGAACTTGATTTCCTTCCATGTCTCCATGGCCACCTTCAGCTCGGGGCTCGACCTGGCCGCCTGCGCGAGGATGTCCTTGCCTTCCTTCTCGACTTCCCGGCCTTCGTTCCGCGCCTGCACACAGGCTTCCAGCGCAACACGATTCGCCGAGGCACCCGCGGCATTGCCCCATGGGTGCCCGAGGGTTCCGCCGCCGAACTGGAAGACGGCCTCGTCACCGAAGATCGCGAGGAGCGCGGGCATGTGCCACACGTGGATGCCCCCCGATGCCACCGCCAGCGCACCGGGCATCGAGCCCCAGTCCTGGTCGAAGAAGATCCCGCGCGACCGGTCTTCGCGGACGTAGCGCTCACGCAGGAGATCGATCCAGCCGAGCGTGGCCTGGCGATCGCCCTCGAGCTTGCCCACCACGGTGCCGGTATGCAGGTGGTCGCCGCCCGAGAGACGCAGCGCCTTGAGCAGCACGCGGAAGTGAATGCCGTGATACGGATTGCGGTCGATGACCGCGTGCATCGCACGGTGGATGTGCAACAGCATTCCGTTCTC
>JAABRB010000106.1 GCA_011391185.1 Betaproteobacteria bacterium | reverse complement strand
CGCAGCTTGCCTTCGTAGCCGTAATTCTCGCGCCAGGTGCGGATGACCAGGTTCGGATACTCCGCCTTTCCCAGGCTCCCGTTATAGCGGCCGAGCGCCCGGAAGAGATCGCCTTTCTCGATGTCCAGGTAGTGGCGCAGGATCGTGCAGCCGTAGCGCAGGTTGGTGCGCAGGTGAAAGAGATTGTGCTCGCTCGTGCCGATGAGCTTGACCCAGAACGGCATCACTTGCATGTAGCCGCGCGCCCCCGCCCGGGATACCGCGTACTTTCGAAACGCGCTCTCGACCTGGATAATGCCGAGGATCAGCTGCGGGTCCAGGCCGGCGCGCGTCGCTTCGTAGTGCGCGGTTTTCAGAAACTCTTCGCGTGCGACCGGGTCGGATACCCGCATCGCGAGCCGATCGGACATGCTGGCCAGCCAGCGCTCGCCATCCGCCGGGTTCGTGAATACAAGCTCGGGTACGCCGCGGTCGGACACCGCCCGCGAAAGCGCAGCCTGCACGCTCGCCGACAGGGGCTCGTAGATCTGGGCGCCGCCGAACGACCGCGGCGCAACGAGGGCAAGCGAGAGCAGGAGGGCCCGTGCAATCCCCCTCATGCAATCCTTTCCCTCAACAGCGCGAGTGCGTTTCGGTGGTCGAGTTTCTCGGCCACCGCATCACGGCGACCCTGATACTCGATCTGGCCCTCCTTGAGACCACGATCGCTGATCACTGCGCGGTGCGGCACGCCGATCAGCTCCATGTCCGCAAACATCACTCCCGGGCGCTCCGTCCGGTCGTCGAGCAGCACGTCGATGCCGGCCTCGGTCAGTTTCCGGTACAGGTCATCGGTCGCTTCCCGTACCGCCTCGCTCTTCTGATACCCGATCGGCACGAGGCCGAGCTGAAAGGGCGCCATCGGCGTCGGCCAGATAATGCCGCGATCGTCGTGGTTCTGCTCGATCGCGGCGCCGACCACACGCGTGACGCCGATGCCATAACAACCCATTTCCAGCGGATGGGGTTGTCCCTGCTCGTCGAGGAAGGTTGCGCCCATGGCCTCGGAATACTTCGTTCCGAGCGCGAAGACATGGCCAATCTCGATTCCACGCGCGATCTGGAGCGTCCCCTTGCCGTCGGGGCTCGGGTCGCCCGCGACGACGTTGCGGATATCGGCCACCGTCGCGGGCTCCGGCAGGTCGCGCGCGAAGTTCACGCCGACATGGTGAAACCCTTCCTCGTTCGCGCCGCAGATGAAATCCGCCATTGCGGCAACCGAGTGGTCCGCGATGACCCGCACCGCGGGCGGGACGCCCACCGGCCCGATGTACCCGGGCCTGCAACCCAGGTGCCGCTCGATCTCCGCCTCCGTCGCGAACCGGAACGGCGCGAGCCCCGGTATCTTGGCGGCCTTGACTTCGTTCAAAGTGTGATCGCCCCGGACCAGAAGGAGCCAGAGCTCCCCGTCGTGCATGACGGCGATCGCTTTCATCGCAGTCGAAATTGACGCGCCGAGGAGCTCGGCGACGTCCTCGCAGCGGGTCTTGCCGGGTGTCGGTATTTTCTCCATCGCACGCGCGGCCGCCGCGCGCGGCCCGGGCGGAGCGAGCGCCTCGGAGAGCTCGACATTCGCGGCATAGTCGGAGCCTGTCGAGTACGCGATCGCATCTTCCCCCGAGTCGGCGATGACCTGAAACTCGTGCGAGGCGCTGCCGCCGATCGTGCCGGTGTCGGCGGTGACCGCGCGAAAGCGCAAGCCGAGCCGCGTGAAGATGCGCGTGTACGCATCGAACATGGTCTGATAGGTTTTCGCCAGACCGGCCTTGTCGGCGTCGAACGAGTAGGCATCCTTCATGCTGAACTCGCGCGCGCGCATCACGCCGAAGCGCGGCCGGATCTCGTCACGAAACTTGGTCTGGATCTGATAGAAGTTGATGGGGAGCTGGCGGTAGCTCCGGATCTCGCGGCGGGCGATATCCGTGATCACCTCCTCATGCGTCGGACCGAAGCAGTAGTCGCGCTCCTGGCGATCCTTCATCCGGAGCATGAGCGGGCCGAACACGTCCCAGCGTCCAGTCTCCTGCCACAACTCCGCGGGCTGCACCGCCGGCATGAACACTTCCAGCGCGCCCGCGGCATCCATCTCCTCACGAATCACCCGTTCGACTTTCCGCAGCACCCGCAGGCCGAGCGGCAGCCAGGAGTAGAGCCCGCCGCCGAGACGCCTGATGAGCCCGGCCCGAATCATGAGCCGGTGGCTCACGAGCTCCGCCTCGGCGGGTGCCTCCTTGAGCGTGGGAATGAAGAATTGACTGACGCGCATCTAATCCGTCCCGGTTAGCGTCAAATTCTACTCGATCCCCTCGCAGGCACCGCCGGCACCTGCGGGCCCCTGCGGGCCCCGTATGCATGTTGCTCATCGTTGCTTTGCACGATTGTGAAATTGTGGAAGAATTGATGCGCAACATCGATCCAGCGGTTCTCCAGCGGTTCTCCAGCGGTTCTCCAGGAGTCTCAGGGTATGCTCGACCGTGACGGATATCGCCCGAACGTCGGCATCATCCTGTGCAACGGCCGGGACGAGGTGTTCTGGGGCAAGCGTGTCAACGAGCATTCCTGGCAGTTTCCCCAGGGGGGCATCAAACACGGCGAGTCGCCGGTCGATGCGATGTACCGGGAGTTGCAGGAAGAGGTCGGTCTCCTGCCACAGCACGTGGCGATCCTCGGACGGACGCACGGCTGGCTCCGCTACGAAGTGCCCGCCCAGTGGATCCGCAGGGAATGGCGCGGCGCGTATCGCGGCCAGAAGCAGATCTGGTTTCTGCTGAGACTGACCGGCAGAGACTGCGATGTGTGCCTGCGCGCGTCGCCCAAGCCCGAATTCGACGCGTGGCGCTGGAGCGAGTACTGGGTGCCGCTCGAAAACGTGATCGAGTTCAAGCGTGAGGTCTATCAGCTCGCATTGACCGAGCTTGCGCGGCATCTGGCGCGCGAACGCGGACGACTCGGGCACCGTCGCGAGTCGATGCGTTCGCGTCACGCAGCAGACGCGGAACCGCACCAGCCGGAATCGGAACCCCCGCACGGCAGCGGATAGCGGCGCCCGAATCGGTCGTGCGGGCGACGGCGCTGGTCGCGCACGCGGACGACTACTCGCTCGAGAATCACCTGATCGGTGCGCTCGGATTGCTCGCACTTCGATTCGAATTCGCGTTCTGCGACAATTGCGTCCACGGCAGGAGCCGGTTCGGCCCCGGGGCCGCCGAGGCGGTCCAGAAGAATCTCGCCGCGGAGCTGCCCGGAAGAAGACCAGATTTTCTGGACGACCCGAATTCCGATCCGTATCCAGGCCACAAGGAGGTGCATCGTGTCGCGTGAATACACTCCGCTCGCTTCCCCTCTGCTTCCGCCCGACGTCCGACTTCCGACGCCGGAACACGACACCGCTCGTCCGGGCCTCGACTCCCCGGCGAGCGGGCTCATGACCGATTTTCGGGTCGTTCCGCCTGCGACCATCGAGCCTGGCGCGACGGTCGACGAGGCCAATCAGTTCATGATCAGGCGCGCCGTGCGATCGCTGCTGGTGACCGATTCGAGCCGGCGTGTGCTGGGCATCATCACCGCCAAGGACGTGCTCGGAGAGCGGCCGGTGAACGTCGCGCTCGAGCGCAAGATCGCGCATGCGGAGGTGCTGGTCCGCGACGTGATGACGCCGGCGGAGCGTCTGGAGGCGCTGCGGTTCGAGGACGTCGAGGGGGCGAAAATCGGCCACATCATCGCAACACTGGCACGTGTCGGCCGACAGCACACCCTGGTGATTGAATCCGGACCCGACGGCGGAACGGTGCGGGGCATTTTTTCCCTTACCCACATCGCGGCCGCGCTCGGCATTGCGCTCGAGGTGCCCGAGATTGCCAGCACCTTCGCGGAAGTCGAAGCGGCACTGCGCTGAGCTTGGTCGTCCGGGGAATTGACAGCGGACCTGGGACTCACCTATACTTTTTCCAATGGTTAGATTAAGTCTATTTCACGCTCGACACCACAAGGAGGCTGCCATGGCCAAATCGCTCAAAGGATCCAAGACTCACGAGAATCTGAAGGCCGCGTTTGCCGGCGAATCCCAGGCGAACCGCCGCTATCTCTACTTTGCGAGCAAGGCCGATGTCGAAGGCCAGAACGATGTCGCAGCGCTCTTCCGCTCGACCGCGGAAGGCGAGACGGGCCACGCGCACGGTCACCTTGAGTATCTCGAGCAGGTGGGCGACCCGGCGACCGACCTGCCCATCGGCGCCACCCGCGAGAATCTCAAGTCCGCAGTGGCGGGCGAGACGCACGAATACACCGACATGTATCCCGGCATGGCCAAGGCGGCGCGGGAAGAGGGTTTCGACGAGATCGCCGATTGGTTCCAGACGCTTGCCAAAGCCGAGCGCTCGCATGCCAACCGCTTTCAGAAGGCGATCGACGCACTGACGGACTGAGCATTTGCCGATCGCCCATGAGAGAGCGGCTCGAGGCCGCTCTCCTCCTTTCTTGCGCCACTCGACCGACGATACCGATGACGGCTCGCGAAGGTAGTCTCGAAGCGCCGACCCGCTATCCGATCGCGTGGCGATCCGCCGAATTCCACGATGAAGCGAAGCTGAATGCCGAGCTTCACCGTGTTTTCGACATTTGCCACGGGTGTCGGCGTTGCGTAAGTCTTTGCAATGCATTCCCGACGCTCTTCGATCTCGTCGACAACAGTGACACGGGCGAGGTGGACGGCGTGGCGGCGGGAGACTATGCAAAGGTCGTCGACCAGTGCTATCTCTGCGACCTGTGCTACATGACGAAGTGCCCGTACGTTCCGCCGCACGATTGGAACGTCGATTTTCCGCACCTGATGTTGCGCGCCAAGGCAGTCGCGTTTCGCAAGCGGGGCGCGCGCATTCGGGACCGGCTTCTGTCGAGCACCGATGCGCTCGGCAAGCTGGTCGCGATCCCGGTGGTGGCGCAAGCCGTGAATGCGGTCAATGGAAATCGGGCTGCGCGGGCCGTGATGGACCGGGTCCTCGGTGTCCACCGCGAGCGCGAGCTGCCGCCCTACAGCCCGGTGAAGTTTCGCGCCAGCGCATCGGATTCCGGCGCCCATACGGTACGGGACGGCCCGCGCACGCCCGGAAAGGTCGCGATCTTCGCAACCTGCTACGTGAATTACAACGAGCCCGGAATCGGGCACGATCTGGTCAGGATCCTCGGCCACAACGAAGTCCCGCACGTGCTGGTCGAGCAGGAGGTCTGTTGCGGCATGCCGAAGCTCGAGCTCGGCGATCTCGAATCCGTGGAGCGGCTGAAGAACACGAACATCCCGCTGCTTGCCCGGCTGGCGCGCGCGGGATACGCGATTCTGACTGCGGTGCCTTCCTGCACGCTCATGTTCCGGCAGGAGCTGCCGCTGCTGTTTCCCGACGATGCGGACGTTCGGGCGGTGGCGGACGCCATGTTCGAGCCGTTCGAATACTTCGTGCTGCGAAGCAAGGACGGGTTTCTCAAGACCGATTTCCGGAAGGGCCTGGGCAAGGTCGCCTATCACATCCCCTGCCATGCGCGCGTGCAGAACATCGGCCAGAAAACCCGCGAAATGCTGCAGCAGATTCCCGGCACCGAGGTGCGCACGATCGAGCGCTGCGCGGGCCATGACGGGACCTGGGGCGTGAAGTCCGAGTTCTTTCAGAGCTCGATGAAGATTGTCCGGCCGGTCGCACGCGCGGTGGCGGAGGCGGAACCCGACTACATCAGCTCGGACTGCGCGATGGCCGCACGGCACATCCTGCAGGCGATCGGCGATACGCGCGCCCGCAAGGAGCACCCGTTGACGCTGCTGCGAATGGCATACGGTTTGTGACCACCCGACGATGTTGACGATGCCGAAGATCCGGAGAGAGAGTCTGATGACGCTCGAGGCGTACGCGAGGGAGCGCAATGCGTTTCGGGCGCGGGTCATGGCGCACAAGCTGGACCGCGTCGTTCACCTTGGCGAGAACGTGACGCTTATTTTCGAGGACGAGCTGACGATGCGCTATCAGGTCCAGGAGATGCTGCGCGTGGAGCGCATCTTCGAGGAAGACGGGATTCAGCAGGAGCTCGACGTATATAATCCCCTGGTCCCGAACGGTCGAAACTTCAAGGCTACCCTGATGATCGAGTATCCGGACGTCGTGGAGCGCCGTGCGCGCCTGGCTGCGCTCAGGGGAATCGAGGACCACGTATGGGTCCAGGTCGAAGGGTGCGCGCGCGTCCGCGCGATTGCCGACGAGGATCTCGAGCGCGCGACCGAGGACAAAACCTCGGCGGTTCACTTCCTTCGATTCGAGCTTACCGAAGAAATGGTCGTGGCATTGAAATACGGTGTCGGTCTGGCGATCGGTGTCGACCACCCGAGCTACGCGGTGGCACTCGATCCGGTGCCTGCAAACATTCGTAACTCCCTGATGAATGACCTGGCGTGAACTCCAAGATACACACGGTCGGTGTTCTGCTTGCGGCTGCTGCGCTCGGCGCGGCCGCTCAGGATCTGCCGCTGCGGGATTCCGCGGCGGACTCGATTACATTCAGCGATAAGCAGTCGGAGGAGGGCAAGCTCCAACTTCCGGCGGCGCCCAAGCCCGAGGACCTCATCCGGTTCGACGCAGGTCCCGCGCGGCGCGGGTTCGAGCACTTCGTCGACAGCGCGGCGCTCAGCCTGGGGCCCGATGGCATCGTTCGCTACACGCTGGTCGTGAAAAGCGACATGGGCGTCTCAAACGTCACTTTCGAAGGCATGCGCTGCGTGACGCGCGAGCGGAAGATCTATGCGCACGGACGCAGCGACGGGTCTTGGCGGGAGTCCGGAAATGCGGAGTGGAAGACGATCGGCCAGGCGCACGTGGCGGGTCCGGTTTTCGTGCTCTACAGCGACTTCTTCTGCCCGGGGCGGCATGCAGTGGCCTCGGCCAGCGAAGCGATCGCCGCGCTAAAGGTCGGTCACCACCCTAGATCCCTGGACGAATCGTCGTCTCGCTTGACGCCGCTCGGGCGGTAAGTACCCGCGCGCGTCGCGCTCGCTTACAGGAGGACGAGATTGTCGCGGTCGATGAGCTCGGGCTCGTCGACGTAACCGAGGATCGGCTCGATCTCCTTCGAGGCATGCCCCATGACGCGGCGCGACTCGGTCGAGCTGTAGTTGACCAGTCCGCGCGCGATCTCGCGACCGTCGGGCGCGAAGCAGGCCACGACCGCGCCGCGCCCGAACTCGCCGTCCACCCCCTTGACGCCGATCGGCAACAGGCTCTTGCGGTCCTGCACCAGGGCACGCACGGCGCCGGCGTCGAGACGGAGGCGGCCGCTCACCTGGACGTGGTCCGCCAGCCACTGCTTGCGCGCCGCAAGCGGCGCAGTGCCGGCTGCCAGGAACGTGCCGACAGCCTCGCCTGCCGCGAGGCGCACGAGCACATCGGGCTCCCGCCCCGATGCGATGATGGTATGCGCCCCGCTGCGGGCGGCACGCTTTGCCGCAAGGACCTTGGTAAGCATGCCCCCGCGCGCGATCATGCTGCCCGCGCCCCCCGCCTGCGTCTCCAGCGCGGGATCGCCCGCCAGGCCTTCGCGCACGAGCGTCGCGGCCGGATCCCGGCGCGGGTCGGCGGTGTGCAGCCCCTGCTGGTCGGTGAGGATGAACAGGCAGTCCGCTTCGATCAGGTTGGTGACGAGTGCCGCAAGCGTGTCGTTGTCGCCGAATCTGATCTCGTCGGTGACCACGGTATCGTTTTCGTTGACCACCGGAATGACGCCCAGCCCGATCAGGGTTCGCAACGTGGAGCGGGCGTTCAGGTAACGCTGACGGTCGGCGAGGTCGGCATGCGTGAGCAGCACCTGCGCGGTACGCATTCCATGCTCGCGAAAGCAGCTCTCGTAGACCTGAATCAGCCCCATCTGGCCGACTGCCGCGGCAGCCTGCAGGTCATGCATCATGTGCGGCCGCGTGCGCCAGCCCAGGCGCTGCATGCCCTCGGCGATCGCGCCGCTCGATACGAGGACCACTTCCTTGCCGGTGGTACGCAGTACCGACACCTGCGCTGCCCACCGTGCGATGGCCTCGCGATCGAGCCCGGCGCCCTCGTTGGTCACCAGTGCCGAGCCGACCTTCACGACGATCAGACGCCCGTCGCGCACCCGCGGGTTCATGGCTTGTCCTCCAGAAACGCCATGATCTTAAAGCACAGCTCGCGGCAGCCCGCGCCGGTGATGGCGGAGATCAGGAAGATCGGCCCCTTCCAGCGCAGGCGCCGGGCGAAATCGCTGACGACCCGGTCCCGATCCCCGGGAGCGATCAGGTCCGCCTTGTTCAACACCAGCCAGCGCGGCTTGCGATGGAGCGCCGCATCGTAACGCTTGAGCTCCGATGCGATCGCGCGTGCCTGGCCGACCGGATCGACGTCAGGATCGAACGGTGCGACATCGACGATGTGCAGGAGAAGGCGGGTGCGGGCGAGGTGGCGCAGGAACTGGTGACCGAGTCCGGCACCTTCGGCGGCGCCCTCCACGAGTCCCGGTATGTCGGCGACGACGAAGCTCCGGTTGATGTCGACCTGCACCGCGCCCAGACCCGGATTGAGGGTGGTGAAAGGATAGTCCGCTACCTTGGGCCGCGCGGCCGATATGGCCCGGATGAACGTTGACTTGCCGGCGTTCGGCATCCCGAGCAGGCCCACGTCGGCCAGAACCTTGAGCTCGAGATAGAGTTCGCGGTTCTCCCCGGGCGTTCCCGGAGTCGTTTGGCGGGGTGCCCGATTGGTGCTGGATTTGAAATTGACGTTGCCCAATCCGCCCTCTCCACCGCGGGCGAGCACTGCGACCTGGTCATGGTCCGTCAGATCGGCGACCAGCGCGCCCGTTGCGCGGTCGCGCACGACGGTGCCGACCGGGACGCGCAGCCAGACATCATCGGCGCCACGTCCGGTGCACTGCTTGCCCTGGCCGCCCTTTCCGTTCTGCGCCCGGAAAATACGCTGGTACCGGTAGTCGATCAGCGTGTTGATGTTGCGGTCGGCGCGCGCGTAGATGCTTCCGCCGCGACCGCCGTCACCACCGTCCGGACCGCCGCGCGGAACGTACTTCTCGCGGCGAAACGAGGCCGCGCCGTCTCCGCCATTGCCGGCGTGAACCTCGATGCGCGCTTCATCGATGAATTTCATGAGTGCTGAGAACGTGAACCGCGGAGGCCGCGTTCAACGGCAATCCGTTGCAGATCGCTACACCGCGCAGGGTGATCGCCGCTGACACCAGAGGCGGTGGCCCCAAACAAGAAGGGCCCTACCGCTGCGATAGGGCCCCGGACTGCGAGCGAGCCAGTCAGCCGGGGATGATGCTCACCAGGTGTTTCTGATCGGGGCCCTTCCGGCTGAACTGCACGGTGCCGGGCACCATCGCGAACAGGGTGTGATCCCGGCCCATCCCGACGTTATCGCCGGGATGCATGCGCGTTCCGCGCTGACGGACCAGGATGTTGCCCGCCACGACGGCCTGGCCGCCGTACCGCTTCACGCCGAGGCGCTTGGACTGGGAGTCGCGGCCGTTACGCGAACTGCCGCCTGCTTTCTTGTGTGCCATCTGCCCGTTTCCTTCTTCCCGATCGCTTATCCGGAAATCCCGGTGATCTCGATCTCGGTGTAGGGCTGGCGATGCCCCTGGGATTTCATGTAGTGCTTGCGCCGCCGGAGCTTGAAGATTTTTACCTTCTCGCCGAGCCCGTGACTAAGCACGGTCGCCTTGACCGCGGCGCCCGTAACGAGGGGTGCCCCGACCTTTACCGATTCGCCTTCGCCCAGGGCCAAGACCTGCTCGAGCGTGACCTCCGCTCCGACA
>JAABRB010000105.1 GCA_011391185.1 Betaproteobacteria bacterium | reverse complement strand
GCCTCCGACTACGTACCGCACGACGAAGTCGAGGCACTGGACGCGTGGCAGAAGCACAGCAAGGCGCTCGTACCGCGATGGAAGCGGCTGCAGCGCGAGCGGTTGAGCGTGATCGAGAAATGGCGCGACGACGTACTCCGGGCGGACCTCGACCGCTGCCACACGCTGCTCTACCCGTTCAGCGGCCCGGATTTCCTGAACGCTTATGTGCTGGCCCCACGGTGCGATTCGTATGTCCTCTTCGGCCTCGAGCCGCCCGGCGCAGTGCCGGCGCTCGAAAGCATGGGCCCGGAGGACACGGCGGCGCTTCTCGAGGACGTCCGCTCCGCGCTCCGCGACATCCTGGCGCGCAACTATTTCATCACCAAGAACATGTCGGAGCAGCTGCGCACGCCGCGCCTGAACGGCGTCCTGCCGCTCGTGCTGATGTCGATCGGTCTGCTCGATCTCCGCGTGACGGCAGTCGATCCGTTCGATCTCGCGCAGCTGCCCGGTCCTCACCCGACCTTCAAGGTCCCCGCCGAGCGCCGCGCGAAGGGGATCAAGGTGACGTTCTTCCGGCCGCCCGCAGGCAAGCCGCAGACGCTCTACTACCTGTCGCTCAACGTGGCCGACGGGGCGCTGCGCGCGAATCCGGAGTTCCTGCCGTTCATCAAGCAACTCAAGCCGAGCATCACGTTCATCAAGGCGGCCTCGTACCTGCTGCACGACAAGGGATTCGTGGGCACGCGCCAGGCGCTGCTCGACGTGAGCGAGGTGCTGGTCCAGGACGACACGGGCATCCCCTATCGCTTCCTGAGCGACCGGAAGTTCGAGATCCGTCTCTTCGGTCGTTATGTCCCGCCGATCAGCGATTTCCCCAATGCCTACCAGGACGATCTCGCCGCCGCGTACGGGCAGGCCGGCAACGTCGCGATTCTGCCCTTTCCGTTCGGCTACCACTGGCGCGAGGGCGAATCCGGTCTGATGGTGGCGCGCAGCACCGCGAATCGCCCGTGACCCGCGCGGCGCTCGCCGCACTGTGTATCCTGTGCGGCGTCCCCATCGCCGCTGCGTCTGAAGCTCGCGTGGAAAGCAGTTATTTCGTCACCTCCGACGGCGTCCGGTTGCATGTGCTGGAGGCCGCACCGTCGGTGCCCCGGCCTCCGGTGATCGCATTCGTCCCCGGGTGGTCGATGCCGGCGGCGATCTGGCGCGCCCAACTCGCGGCGCTTGGGACACACTATCGGGTCGCGGCACTCGACCCGCGCGGCCAGGGTCGTTCACGAATCGCGCCCTCCGGATACACGGTGGAGCGCCGCGCGGAAGACATCGCGGCGTTCGTGGCGCGCTACCCGAAAGCCGTGCTCGTCGGCTGGTCGCTCGGCGCGCTCGAAGCGCTCCAATACACGCACGTGTACGGCGACGCGAAGCTGGCAGGCCTCGTGCTGGTCGACAGCTCGGTGGGCGAGCCACCGGTCCCGCCCGCGAGCGATTTCCGCGGGGCATTGAAGCGGAACCGCGCGCAGGCGATCGACGGGTTCGTGCGCGCGATGTTCCGCACGGCGCGCCCTGAAACCGAGCTCGCGCAACTCTCCGCGGGCGCCCTCCAGCTACCGCTCGAGGCGAGCCTTGCGCTGCTCGCCTACCCGTACCCGCGCGAGCACTGGCGCGCTGCCGCGCACGCTGTTCGGATTCCGCTTCTCTACGTAGTGACGCCGCAGTTCGCGGACCAGGCGCAGAACCTGCAGCGCAACCGGCCGCAAACCGAGATCGCGGTGTTCGAGGGAGCCGGGCACGCACTTTTCGTGGACGAGCCCGAGCGATTCAACACGCTCCTGGAAGACTTCATCCGTCGCCTTCCCCACTAGACGCCGCGCGAAGTGCCCGATTCAGCTTTGCGCGCAACCGCTTACCGACCTGGCGCAAAGAAGTGTCGGCAGGGGAACCTTGGGTCGCTCGGGCTGTCCGAGCGGTTCCGGACCCAGCTGGTCAAGGCAACTCGAGTCAGTTATCTTCTGCACATGCCACGTTTTCTGGTCCACTTGCTCGCCTTCCTGATCGCGCTCCACGCCCCACTTGCGAGCGCCATAGTGTCGCCCGCGTCCTGCGCAGATGGCGACGCGGCGTTGCAGCACGTGGCAAATTGCCCCGACTGTGCCAGCCCGTCGATGCCCGATCCCGCCAGCGGGAATTCGGGATGCCCGATGGGCGACCCGGCGACTGCGCAGTGCGTCGCGGCCTGCGTCGGCATGTCTGGTCTTCCTGCGCATCCGAGCCACGCCGTGCAGTACGCCACCGGCGAGCGCATCGCCGACGCGCCGTGCGAGCGGTATGCCTCGCTCGCGCGCACCTGTCCCAAGCCTCCTCCCCGAGTCTCGCTCTAGCCTTTTCGCGGCACCCCGTTCCGGTGTCCGCGGAACGTGGCGTTCGCGCGCCTGACCGGGCGCGGGACGTGAAGCAGTCTCGTCTCCGGAGGGGAGCAGATTTCAGTGCGAATCAGATTTTTCGTTCCGGCGATTGCCATTGCGGGATGGTTAATGGGTTTTCCGGCGCTCGCGGGCGCGGAGAACGGGCTCGTCGTGCGCGATGCGGTTGTTCGCGCGACCGTGCCGGGACAGAGCGTCGCCAGCGCTTATCTCGAGATCGAGAGCGCGGAAGAATCCCGGCTCATCGGGGGTGAAAGCGATTCGGCACGCACCGTGGACATCCACGCGATGTCCATGGACGGCGGCGTCATGCGCATGCGGCAGCTCGAAACGCTGCGGCTGCCGGCCCGAACTGCGGTCAAGCTCGCGCCAGGTGGCGTGCATCTCATGCTGGTCGGTGTGAATCGGGTGCTCCGACCCGGCGAGTCTGTACGACTCACGTTGCAGGCGGTCACGTCGGACGGCAAGACGCTCCTGATGACCGTCGATGCCCCGGTCGTGCGTGCTGGCGACGTTGTTGCTCCGGGCGCTGACCACGGTAGTGGAGGCCACCGATGAGTCAGCCTTTACGAACGCGAATCGTGCAATGGATTCTGGTCGGGCTCGCATCGGCCGTTCTCGTCGCCTGCGGGGATGGCACGGGCGGCAAGAAATTTCTCTCGACCGACGTCACCGGGGCGCCCTGGGGCCAGAGCCTCGCGCTCACGGACCATACCGGGACGCGCCGTACGCTGGCGGACTTCCGCGGCAAGGTCGTGCTGCTTTTCTTCGGATTCACGAACTGCCCGGACATGTGCCCCACCGCGCTCGCCGAGATGGCCGCGACCGTGGAGAAGCTCGGCCCGGACGGCGCGCACGTGCAGGGCCTCTTCGTTTCGGTGGATCCACAGCGCGACACGCCGGAAGTGCTTGCCGCATATGTGCCCGCGTTTCACTCGACGTTCCTGGGGTTGCGCGGTAACGCGACGGAAATTGCCGGCGCGGCGGCCGAGTTCAAGATCTTCTACGCCATCCAGGCGCCCAACGCCTCCGGGTACTACACGGTCGACCACTCCGCCGGGATCTTTGCGCTCGACCGCGCGGGACGCCTGCGGCTCTACATGAGCTCCGGACGCACGGTCGAATCGATGCTGCACGACATCAAATTGCTTCTCAAAGAATAGGAAAAGGCATTCATGAAACATACCTTGATCGCAGCTACGGGCGCTCTGCTCATCGCGACCGCGCCTGCAGCCGCACAAAACGTCACGCTCACGCACGTTCATGGCCTCGCGTTCAGCGCAGACGGGAAACAGATCTTCATTCCCAGCCATCACGGGCTTGCAATCTACAGCGAGGGCCAGTGGTCCGTCGCTCCCGGGCCGCGGCATGACTACATGGGGTTCGCGGCGGCGCAGGACCGCTTCTACTCGAGCGGCCACCCGGCGCCCGGCTCGGGGCTCGTGAATCCGTTCGGGCTCATGCGCAGTCGCGATGGCGGCAAGACATGGGACAAGCTCGGACTTCAAGGCGAATCCGATTTCCATGTTTTGGCGGTCGGGTTCACGACCAACACCGTCTACGTATTCAACCCGTCGCCGAACTCACGCATGAAGACGCCGGGCATCTACTCCACCCAGAACGACGGTTTCGCCTGGCGCAATGCGGCGGCAAAGGGGCTCGGGGGCCAAATCATTTCGCTCGCCGCGCATCCGACCAACCCGAAAATTGTCGCCGCGACGACGCGCGATGGCCTGTTCCTATCGAAGGATGGCGGTGACTCGTTTGCGCAGCTCGCGAGTGGCGAGGCGTATGCCGTGTGCTTCGATCTCGACGGCAAGCACCTCTGGTACTCGAGCCATGACGACGCGCCCCGCTTGCACCGCGTCGATGTGGACACTCGTGCGCGTACCGAGGTCAAGCTGCCGCCGCTCCCGCGTGACGCAATTGGCTATATCACGCAAAGTCCTGCCGCATCCGCCACCTACGCGATCGCGACGTTCGAGCGTAACGTCTTCATCACGACCGATGCCGGGAAGACCTGGCGCCAGATCGCCGAGCGCGGACGCGCGCTGTGACGGGCCGCGGGGCGATCATGACGCAGGGCGCGTTTTCGAAGGTCGGGCCGATCGTCTTCTGGCCGCCCGTCACGGTAGAGCCTGCCTGCGTCGCGTCGTGCTTGCCGCGCGAGCTCCAGCAGCGGCAAGTCGAGATCGACCGCAACGCACGGGCGCAGCGATGAGACCTGGCTGGGTGAGCTCACGCGCGGCCTGGCGGCTCCTTTTCGCGCGATTCCTCCCGTCACTCGCGGGGCTTAGCCTTCTTTGGGAGTTTGGCCAATTCCCCCTCTATACGCTCTGGGACGTCGGCTCCGCAGGCGATATTGCCTTTGCCGCGATCCACTGCACGGCCGGGGACGTGCTGATCGGCGGCGGCGCGGTGATGCTGGCATTGATCACGACGCGTGCCGGCCCACCTGCGACCTGGCGGTTTGCGCCGATCGCCGGAGTAACGGTGATGTTCGCGGCGTCCTACACGATCTTCAGCGAATGGATGAACGTCGAGTGGCGGGAAAGCTGGGCTTACGCCCCTGCGATGCCTACACTGCCAGTGCTCGGAACCGGTGCGGCGCCGCTCCTGCAATGGCTCGTCGTTCCCATTGTTGCGCTGTGGTTCGCACTTCCGCGGGCCGGCCACGCGCACCGGATAGATCCGGTGCCGAGCCAATCGGATGGCTGACTGGAAATTCTTGACCAACAGGAGAGCGTTCATGCGATTTCAAGGGGCCATCAGCTTCACGTTCCTGCTCGGGCAGCTTGCGCTCGTCGGCGCTCCGTCGGCAATCGCCGCGGGCGACGCCGAGCGCGGCGCCCGCGCATTCGGGCAATGTGTGGCATGCCATTCCGTCGAGCCGGGCCTGCACATGACCGGGCCGAGTCTCGCTTCCGTAACGGGCCGCAAGGCAGGCACGATTGACGGCTTCGACCGCTATTCCGACGCATTGCGTGCGGCGAAAGTGACGTGGACGGACGCGGCGCTCGATCAGTGGCTGCGGAGTCCCGCGGCACTCGTACCGGGCAACACCATGACCTTCGCCGGCATCCCGGACGTGCAGGCGCGGCAGGATCTCATCGCGTACATGAAGACGGTCTCGCAAGGCAACGCTGCCGGGCCGGCGCAGCCGCGGCCGCAGCTCCCGCAGCTCAAGCAGGCCACCGCCGAGAGCCAGGTCACGCGGATGCGTCGCTGCAAGGACACCTACGAGATCGTCACTGCAGACGGCAAGACGCACCGGGTATGGGAATTCAATCTGCGGCTGAAGACCGACTCGAGCGCGACCGGACCGCAGCGGGGCGCGCCGGTGCGGGTTGGCACCGGAATGATGGGCGACCGCTCCGCGGTCGTGTTCTCGAATCCCGCCGAGATCTCGTCATTTATCCAGAGCGGGTGCTGAGATGTGGCAAGCGACGCGGGGGATTTCTGACCAAGCGCGCGAGCCCGGCGCGCGCAGCCAACCGCCCCGCCAGCGGCTCGTGTTCCTTGCGCCGCTCGCCGTATTCGCCTTGCTTGGTGCATTCTTCGCGGTTGGCCTGACGCTGAACCCCCGCGAGATACCGTCGCCCCTCATCGGGAAGCCGGTTCCGGAATTCACGCTGCCGCCCGTCAAGGGTCGCACACTCGGCTTGGCGAGCGCCGATCTCCGCGGCGAGGTATCCCTCGTAAACGTGTTCGCGTCATGGTGCGTCGCGTGTCGCCAGGAGCATCCGCTCTTCATGGAGCTTGCGCGCGACAGGGTCGTTCCGATCCACGGGTTGAACTACAAGGACCGCCCCGATGACGCTGCCGCCTGGCTCGCTGCGCTGGGCGACCCGTATACACGTACCGGTGCAGATCTCGACGGCCGGGTCGCGATCGATCGGGGCGTGTACGGCGTTCCGGAGACGTTCGTTATCGACCGCGCGGGCCGGATTGCCTACAAGCAGATCGGACCGATCAGCCGCGAGCAGTGGGAGCGCATCATCCTCCCGCTCATCCGCGAGCTGCGAAGCGCATGACGCCGCGCGGCCAACAACCGCCACGTCGCTGGCCGCGGAAAATCGCGGCAGCGATAGCCGGCATCGCCGGACTCGTATTCGGTGTGCTGGCGGCGCTCTATCTCAAGACCGCACCACCGCCCACACCGTCCGGTGCGGATGCTCAGGCGTCGGCGCCGTTGCAGGGGGAATTTCCATTGCGGGTGTGGTCCACGCCCCGCGCGCTCGCGGACTTCGCGTTCGAGGACGAGGGCGGCCGCAAGGTGCGCGTTGCGGACTTTCGCGGCAAGGTCGTGCTCGTCAATCTCTGGGCGACGTGGTGCACGCCCTGTCGGAGGGAGATGCCGGCGCTCGACCGGCTTCAGGCGACCCTCGGCGGATCGGATTTCGACGTGCTGGCGCTCTCGATCGAGCGTGGGGGCGCGCCCAAGGTGCGGGCCTTCTTTGGCGAAACCGGAGTGAAGGCCTTGCGTGTCTACATCGACGCCGAGGGCGAGGCGAGCGCGGCGGTCCGCTCGGCCGCGATCCCGACCAGCGTGCTCATTGGCCGCGACGGCATGGAGATCGGGCGCCTGCTCGGTCCCGCCGAATGGGATAGCTCGGCGGCGATCGAATTCATCCGGGAACGAATCGGCGGTTCAACGGGGAGATGACGGCGCGCGAAAAGCCGACCGATCGGCGCCGCGCGCGAATATTGGGAGCAGGACCATGTGGACCAGACGTGAATTTGTGAAAGCGCTCGGCGCGAGCGGCATGGCGGCGGCATTCCCGCCCGCGGCGCGTTCGTCGGCGGATCCCGACGTGTCGCTGCGACTGGTCGCAGCGCCGTCCCACGCGCGCATTTTCGCCGGGGCGGAAACGCCGGTGCTCCGGTTCACCGGCGAGGTGTTGAGTGGTCGGCGCAATGCGCTCAAGCCCGTCGCGAGCTATCTCGGCCCGACGCTCGATCTCATGCGCGGCGAACGGGTGCGGATCGAGTTCGAGAACCGGCTTGCCGAGCCGACCATCGTCCACTGGCACGGAATGATCGTGCCCGACGTGGCGGACGGGCATCCGCGCTTCGCGATCGCACCGGGCGGGCGCTACGTGTACGAGTTCACCGTGCAGAACCCCGCCGGAACCTACCTCTACCACCCGCACCCGCACGGGCGCACCGGCCATCAGGTCTATCACGGGCTTGCGGGCCTCCTCATCGTCCGCGAGCCGGCCGAGCGCGACATGGGGCTACCCTCCGGAGCGTTCGAGCTTTCGCTCGTCATCCAGGATCGCCGCGTCGGGGATGGCAACCAGCTCGCGTTCAAGCGAACGATGATGGACGACATGAACGGGGTGCTGGGCGACACAGTCCTGGTGAACGGACAGCCGGATGCGGCGTACAAGGTCGCGCCGCGCGCGTACCGCCTGCGGCTCGCGAACGTCTCGAACGCCCGGATCTACAAGCTCGCATGGTCGGACGGCCGGCCGCTCACCGTGATCGGCACCGACAGCGGCCTGCTGTCCGCGGCCGAGGGTCCGCAGGAGCGCCCCTACGTGGTCCTCGCGCCATTCCAGCGCATCGAGCTCCGCGAGGATTTCGGCAGTCGGCGCGCAGGCGCCGACGTTGCCCTGGTGAGCCAGCCGTTCTCCGTTGGCGGCGGGATGATGGGCGGCGGGATGATGGGTCGCGGCATGATGGGTCGCGGCATGGGTGGAATGATGGGCGGCGGGGCGCAGCAAGGCGACGCGCTCGTCCTGGCGCGCTTCACGGTCTCGGCCGGGAGTGCCACGCGGGCCGAGCCCTTGCGCCTGCCGGACGTCCCCGCCGCGCGCGAGGATTCGGTGCGCGAGCTTTCCACCGAGCTCTCCTTTCAGCACATGCGGGGCCTGCTGAACGGGCGGGGTTTCGAGATGGGCGGCGACGTCGCCGACGACGAGCGTCTTC
Organism: Betaproteobacteria bacterium; assembly: GCA_011391185.1. The sequence goes on along the minus strand of JAABRB010000105.1, from coordinate 1,554 downwards.
CGCTCGGTAAGCCGGTCGTCTGGACGTTTTCTAATCCGGCAACGCAAATGATGGCAATGCCGCACCCGATCCACATCCACGGCGTGCGGTTTCGCGTGATCGAGCGCAACGGAGGCAGCCGCGCCGGGCGCGATCTCGCCGCGGGGATCGTGGACGCGGGCTACAAGGATACGTTTCTCATTCTGCCGGGTGAACAGGTGCGGGTTCTCGTCACGCCGACCGAGCCGGGTCTCTTCATGTACCACTGCCACAACCTGGAGCACGAGGACGGCGGAATGATGCGCAGCTGCCGGTTCGAATCCAAGCCGGGCGCATAGGCCCGAGTCGCCCTCGATTTTGATCACGTTACCGCAGGAGCGCTTCACATGGAATCCACGCAGAAGGTCACGGCACCGCCGTCAGCGATTGCGTTGCGCTGGCTCACGCTGAACGGTCGCCTCGGCATCCGGACGGCCATCCTCACGCTGGCATTTGCGGGCGTCGCAGCCGGGCTCCTCTTGAGTTGGGACTGGTTGGTTGCGGCGGGCCTCTCATCGCTCGTCGTCGGAGTGCTGCCTTGCGTCGCGATGTGTGCAGCCGGACTTTGCATGGGGCGAGGGGGCAAGGAGAACTCCAGCGCCGCCAAGAACGCGCCCGCCAGCCCTGCGGCGAACGACAAGCCCTGAACCGGCGCCGCGTATCCCGCGCATCGCCCATTGCCGGAGGAAACATTATGAAGACACTGATCGCTGTAATGCTGCTTGTCGCCAGTGCGATGCTGTCCGCGCACGCGGCGGAGCCTGCCACACGTTCCGCCACCGAACCCGATCCCGCGCTGGTCGACGGGATCGTGCGCAAGCTCGAGGCCGACGGGACGCTCGACCGGGCGGTCGAGAAGGCAATCGACCGCTACGTCAAACGTCAACGGGCGGCACAGCAGTCCGCAGAGACGCAACAGGAGACTCAGCTACGTGCCCAGGCCAACGCCGCGAGGCCCGTATCACGCACCCGGGATCATATTCGCGGGAACCCGGCAGCCGCGGTCTCGATCATCGAGTACTCCGACTTCGAGTGTCCCTTCTGCAAGCGCTTCCACGCCACCCCCGGGGAGCTCGCGCGGCAGTTCGGCGACCGGGTGAACTGGGTCTATCGCCACTTCCCGCTCGACTTCCACAATCCTGCCGCACGCCGGGAGGCCATTGCGAGCGAGTGCGCCGGGAAGCTCGGTGGCAACGAGGCGATCTGGACATATATCGATGCGGTTTTCGCGCACACACAGTCGAACGGCAAGGGCTTGCCGGCGGAGCACTCCGAGGCAGCCATCGCGGCCCGGCTGGGTCTCAACGGCGCGGCCTTCGCCAACTGCATGAAAGATCCCGCCATGGCGAAACGCGTCGAGGAGGACTTTGCGGACGGCGTCGCGGTGCGCATCTCGGGCACCCCGACCACGCTGATCCGCAACAACCGCACCGGCGCGACGGAGGTCGTCGTCGGAGCACGGCCCGCCGACTTCATTGCACCGATCATCGAAAGCGTGATTGGTGCAAAGCGCTAGGGTCGGGCTTGCGCGGGCGC
>JAABRB010000104.1 GCA_011391185.1 Betaproteobacteria bacterium | reverse complement strand
CGGCTGAGGAGTTCCTGCGGGGTGGGCGGCGCGGCGCCCGCGGGCATGACCGATAGCCCGAGCAGGCCGTGAATGCGCTGGATCACGTTTTCGTTGCCGCGCCCCGCGAGGATCGCGGAAAGCCCGACGCGGTCGGGCAGCTGGAAGATCTCGTGCTGGCGCGGGTTGCGCAGATCCGCATCGATGAGCAGCGTGCGCTCGCCGAGCTGGGAGAAGACCACTGCGAGGTTCGCCGCGAGGAAGCTGCGGCCTTCGCCCGGCCGCGCGCTCACGACGGCGATCGATTTGTGCGGCGGATCCGCTTCGTACCAGCGCAGCAGCAGCTGGGTGCGCAGCGCGCGCAGCGCCTCCACGGGCGCGGTGAACGGCGCGTATGCCGCAATCACCTCGCGGCTGATGATGTCGTCGTCGAGCGTCAGGTACGGATAGTCGAACTGCCTCGCGAGCGCGTGCTGCACGTTCGCGCGCGTGACGAGACCCAGCTTCACCGCAGCGTCGCCGAAGCGCATGTCGTTCACGCGCGCGTAGCGCATCACCGACTCGGCATCGGTGGCGCTCAGGTGACGGCTGTCGATCAACAGTGCGCCGATCGAGCGGTCGCGCTTGGCGGCCGGCTGGCCTTGCTGGGTCGATTGCCCGGACTGCTGCTGCGAACTCAGGGAACGCTGGTGCAGGGTGCGCTGGTTCATGTCCATGTTCGTTGCCTGCTCAGGCGCCTGTCGGGCGATGGGTCAGGAGCCGCATGCGTTTCGTCGCGGCGCGCGGGCGGCGCGCATGGGGCAGCACGGCGAGCAGCGGCACTTCGAGCGTGTCGGTGATATCGGCCTCGGTGCGCACGCGCTTGTCCAGCGCTTCCATGATCAGCGCGATGAAAAGACCGAGCACCGAGCCGAGCGCGACGGCCAGTGCGAGATTGAGCGTCCAGTTGGGATACGACGGCCGGACGGCCTCGACGGCCGGGCTCAGGATCGCCGCGCTCGGCTGCATGGCCGGTAGCGGAGCAGGGGCGGTCGACGTCGAAGACCCTGCGGCCCGGCGTGTGCCCTCGAGCTGGAGGTCGACATTGGTCGACGCGTAGGCCTCGGCAAACGCGTTGGCGACGGCGGCGGCGAATGCCGGTTCCGCGCCGGAATAGTTGATGCTGACCACGCTCGACTCGCGGATGGGTTCTGCGGTGAGCTTCGCGAGCAGGCGATCGGCAATCCATACTTTCAGGGAGCCGCGGGCCTGCGTGGCATCGCGCCATTCCTTCTGGACCGTCTGGCTTTCGTGCAGCTTGAGCGCTTCCACGACTTTCAGGGCCACGTTGCGGCTCTGGATGATTTCGACCTGGGTGGCCAGGTGCTCCGGGCGGGTTTGACCCAATGTGAGCATGCCCGAGGCCGGATCAGGGCCCTTCCACTCCAGCAGGACGGATGCGCTGGCCGTCCAGCGGGCCGGCAGCAGCGCGCTCGCCGCCACCGCGATGACCACGGCGATCGCGAGCGTCGACAGCACGATCCAGCGGCGCGCCTTGAGGATGGTGAAGAACTGATTCAACGACATTGGCATGTCACGGCCGGCAGACCGCGTGTGGGACCGGGAAGATGTTGATTTTTCAAGTAAAGGGGGGTGAAACGTTACGCTTATGTCGCGCGGCGCGCAAGGCCAGATTGCTCGCAATTCAGGGGATAACGTTGCCACGACCGCAGGGAGCGCTGCGCACCGAACCCGAGAATCCGGTGGTCTTGCTTCACCAGTAGGCGGCTCCCTCCACAGCCCGAAAGTCGGCTGCACTTTCCGAAAACCCGCCGCCCGATAGTATGTCGCGAGCAATTTGACCGTACGGTTATCTTTCTCTTAGCATTAGCTTTTGCGGCTGATTTTCTCCGACTGCGGCCGTTTTTCGGAGACTTCCATGATTATGGAGCCCATTGGCTACGCCCGGCTGGTCCAGGCACATGCGCTGCCGGCACGGCCGCGCGAGATGTCCGCCGTCATCGACACGGCCATCAAAGGGCGGCGAACCGACAACGAAGGCGGCATCGCGCGGATGCGCTTTGAGCCGAAGTATCGGCCCGAACCGACGCTGGTGGGCGACCTGCAGTTCGCACTGCGCTACGAGGGCGTCGACCTCGAGGTCCTCGCCCTGCTGTTCGCTAGAACCGGCCGCTCCGAGCTCGAGGACTGGCTCCGCAGCCAGCCAGAATCGAGCTTCGCGCGCCGCGCGGGCTATCTCTACGAGTGGCTCACCGACAACGATCTCATCGCCGCAGTGCCGCCGAAAGCCGCCTATGTCCGGGTGCTCGACGAGTCGCTGCAGTTCACGATTGCCGGCGGCGTCAGGAACACGAAGTTCAGGGTCGTCGACAATCTGCCCGGCAACCGGCGCTTCTGCCCGATCGTGCGGAAGACGCCCTTTCTCCGCGAAATCGTCAAGCAGGACCTGAGGCGGCGCACGCAGGAGGTGGTTGCCAAGTACGACCGGGACCTGCTGCGCCGGGCGGCCGCGTTCCTCTACCTCAAGGAAACCCAATCATCCTTCGAGGTCGAGCGCGAGCGTCCGAGCCCCGACCGCGCCCAACGCTTCGCGGAGCTGCTCAGGCGGGCCGAGGCCGGCACGCCGCTTTCCGAGGCGTGGTTCGCCGAGCTACAGAACGCCGTGGTCGACCCGCGTTTTCACGAATTCTCCTATCGCAACGGGCAGAACTGGATCGGGCAGGACCTCGGCTATCGCAAGAAGGTTGACCTCGTTCCGGCACGTCCCGAGGATGTGCCGGGGCTGATGAGCGGACTCATCGAGCTGTCGGAAACGCTCCGCGCGAGGCCCGAAAGCATCGATGCCGTCGTGCTCGCTGCGAGCCTGTCCTTCGGCTTCGTCTTCATCCACCCCTTCATGGACGGCAACGGGCGGCTCCATCGCTACCTCATCCACGAGGTGCTCTCAGCGACTGGGTTCACGCCGAAAGGCATCGTGTTGCCGGTGTCCGCCGTCATCCTCGCCAACCTGGACGAGTACGGTCACGTGCTCGAGCACTTCTCGAAGCCCCTGATGGCACGCACGAGGTACGACCCTGATGCGCTGGACGCGCCCGCGACGGGCAACGACGCAGTCTATTTCCGCTACTTCGACGCCACCGAACAGGCCGCGTTCCTCTACCGGGCGCTCGAGCGGACAGTCGAGCACGATCTGCAAGAGGAGATCGCCTTCCTGATCGGATTCGACACCGCGCGGGCACGGCTGAACGGCCTCGCAGACTGGCCCGACCACTCCCTCGACCGCTTCATCCGTGTGGTGCATCAGAACGAGGGCAAGCTCGCCAAGGCGAAACGCCAGTCGCACTTCGACTGGATGACCGATGACGAGGTCAGACGCTTCGAGGGGATTGTGGCCGACGCCTTCGCGTCGAGTTCTGGCGCCGCGCCGCCGCCTACTCGTCCCGACGCGGATTGAAGTTCGAGACCCGCGCGAGCTGCTCGTAGAAGCCGCGCTCGACCAGCGTCGCGGGCCGGTTCGGCACGACGATGTTCACCGCGAGGAAGAGATCGCCCCGCTTGCCGTCGCGCGTCGGGAGCCCGCGTGCCGGGATCAGGAGTTGCGCGCCGTTCTGCGTGCCGGGGGGAACCTTGACCGGCACGTCGCCGTCCAGCGTCGGCACCTTGATCTTCGCGCCGAGGGCGGCTTCCCACGGCGCAATCGGCAGCCGCATCTCGAGATCGTCGCCGAGGAGCTTGAACACCCGGTGCCGCGCGAGATTGACCGTCACGTAGAGGTCGCCCGGCGGACCACCCCGGTGCCCGGGACCGCCCTGGCCCTTGACGCAGATCTCCTCGCCGTGGCGGACGCCCTTGGGGATCGGAACCTTGATGTTGCGGCGCGCATTGCGCAGCGCGCCGTCGCGACCGCGCTCGGTGACGTCATAGCCGACGTTGACGCGCGCGCCTCCCACCACGTGCTCGAGCGCGATGTCGACTGCGATTCCGTAGTCCTCGCCCGGCATCGGTGCGCTCGACTCGGATTCGGGCCGCGATCTGCGGGCCGTGCGCGGATCCTCGCCATTGCGTTGCGCCGTGGCGGAGCGCGCCTGCCAGTCCGGCCAATCGGAGTAGGGGTCGGCGCCGACGCGGCTCGGGGCGGTCCCGCGTTCCAGCATCGCGCTCAGCGCTTCGTAGGCTTCGACGACTTCCTTGAAGCGCTCTTCGGCGTGCGGCTCGGTGGAGACATCGGGGTGGAAGCGCTGCGCGAGGCGGCGGTATGCCATCTTGACGTCGTCGCCGGAAGCGCTCCGGTTGACGCCCAGGATGGCGTAATAATCCTTCGCTATCTGCATCCGAGCGCTTTCCTGCCGCCATGCCAATCCAGGGGAGAATGCAGCGTACGGTGGGGGGAGGCAAGCCCCTCCCGCGATCGTCCCGGCAGCGTGACCTCTTTCACACGCTGCGTCGGCCGGATGTCTGCGATCGCACGATCTCCGTACATCAGGGATTCCTAATATTCGAATCGGGCCTGATTCGCGAACCGCGCAGAATCTCGCGCATCAGAGCGGACGCCCGATGCTGTAGTAAGTGAACCCGAGGCCGCGCAGCTCGTCCGGGTCCCAGATGTTCCGCCCGTCGAAGAGCACCGGCGTGTGCAGCAGCGTGAGGAGGCGCTCGAAGTCCGGGCGCCGGAAGTCGTGCCACTCGGTCACGAGGACGAGCGCATCGCACGCGGTCGCGGCCGCATACATGTCCGGGTGCACCGTGATGCGGTTGCCATACTGCTTCTGCACGTTGTCCATGGCGGCCGGATCATGCGCGGCCACCTTCGCGCCCGCTTCGAGCAACCGGTCGATGATGGCGAGCGCGGGTGCCTCGCGGATGTCGTCCGTCCCCGGCTTGAACGCGAGGCCCCACATGCCGATCCGCCTGCCGCGCAGGTCGCCGAAGTGCCGCTGCATCTTGTCGACGAGGATGGTCTTCTGGCGGGTGTTCGCGGCGTCCGCGGCCGCAACGATGCCGAGCGGCGCGCCCGCATCGTCGGCCGTGCGACGCAGGGCCCGAAGATCCTTCGGAAAGCACGACCCGCCGAAGCCGGTGCCCGGGAACAGGAAGTTCGGGCCGATGCGCGGATCGGCGCCGAGCGCGCGGCGGACGCGCTCGATGTCCGCGCCGACCTTCTCCGCCAGGTTCGCGAGCTCGTTCATGAACGAGATGCGGGTGGCGAGCATCGCATTGGCCGCGTACTTGGTGAGCTCCGCAGAACGCGTGTCCATGATCTGGAGGCGGTCGTTCGTGCGCACGATCGGCGCGTACAGGGCGCGAAGCCGGTCGCTCGCCCGCTCGTCGTCGGTGCCGACCACGACGCGATTGGGCTTCATGAAGTCGTTGACCGCGTCGCCCTCCTTGAGGAACTCGGGATTCGACGCGACGGAGAATTCGTGGCGCGCGTGCTGCTTGAGAATGTCGCGAATGCGATCGGCCGTGCCGACCGGAACGGTGCTCTTGGTGACGACGAGCGCGTAGCCGGTCAGCGCGCGCGCGATCTGCTCCGCGGCCCGCAGGACGTGCGACAGGTCGGCGCTCCCGTCTTCGCCCTGCGGCGTGCCGACGGCGATGATCACGATCTCGGCGCCGGCGACGGCACTGTCGACATCGTCGGTGAACGTGAGCCGGCCCTTCTTGACGTTGCGGGCGACGAGGTCTTCGAGCCCCGGCTCGAAGATGGGAATGTCCCCGCGGCGCAGGCGCTCGACCTTGGCACGGTCGAGATCCGCGCAGACGACATCGTTGCCGAAGTCGGCAAACCCCGCGCCGGCCACCAGGCCGACGTACCCCGTTCCAATGACGCACAGTCGCATGGACGCCTATATACCATGTCGAAAGGCGCGGGCGGAGTGCATGCTACCTGGGTTGACGCAGCACACCACCCCGTCGCCTTCGGCGCCACCCCTCCTCAGAGAGGAGGGGAGAGAGATTTCAACCATCCCCTCCTTCTCAAGGAGGGGAGAGAGATTTCAACCATCCCCTCCTTCTCAAGGAGTGGAAAAAGATTTAACCATCCCCTCCTTTTCAAGGAGGGGTGGCTGCGAAGCAGACGGGGTGGTTGGGTCTAGCCCGCGCGCGCCACGCCAACCGCAAGCAATATCCAGCTCACGATGAACGCCGCGCCACCGAAGGGCGTGATCGCGCCCAGCCAGCGTGTACCCGTGAGCGCCAGCACGTAAAGGCTTCCGGAAAAGATCACGATGCCCGCCAGCATCAGCCAACCCGCCAACTTCAATGCGCTGGAGGACGGCAAGTGAATCGCCACGACGCCGATCACGAGCAGCCCGAGCGCATGCCAGAAGTGATACTGGACACCGGTGCTGTAGATCGCGAGCAGGTCGGGCGCGAGCCGCGCCCGCAGGGCGTGCGCGCCGAACGCTCCGAGCACGACTGCCAGCATGGCTGAGAGCGCGCCGACGACGAGAAAGAGCTTGGGAAGTGCCGCCATCACGGGCTTTCGGTGCGTTTTTGGTTGGAGTAGGCAATCTTAAGTTCGGTGCGACGGGCTGTCTATCTTGCCGGGTAGCCAAGAATTGCCTGGCGCCGGATCGCGCTCGCTTAGTGCACGTGTTCGCTAACATTCGCATATGCGCGTATCAATCTTGGTCGCTGCGTTCCTCCGGCCCGCTGTCCCGCTTCGCATCGCGAGCGGAATCGCATTCGCGCTCATGGTCGCGGCGCTCTTCTACGCGAGCGCGAAGCCTGCAGGACTCCCGTTCATCCCGCCGCACTGGGACAAGGTTGTGCACCTCGGCTACTACGCCGTCCTGACGGGGCTCCTCGTCGTCGCGGGTGGCGGGCGAGGCGCGATGATCGCCGCGCTGGTGGTGATCGGCGTGGGCGCGGCGGACGAGCTCTTCCAGTCGACCGTGCCGCAACGCCAGGCGGACTGGCTGGATTTCGCGGCGGATGTCGTCGGTGCGGTGGGGGCGGCTGCCTTTTTTTCGAAGCTGACTCGCGCGCGAGCCGCACCCACATTGCCATTCTAACGTGACATGTGGGGCAAACGCTCCTATGTTGGGAGCATGCCCGTGATGATCCAGATCCGGAACGTCCCGAACGAGTTGCATCGCCGGCTCAAAGCACGTGCCGCGTGGGCGGGAATGACGCTTTCCGACTACCTCCTGAAGGAGATCCGCGGCGCCGCGGAGCGACCGACGCTCGAGGAGTTGCGCGCGCGTCTGGAACGCCGCGCTGCGGTTACTCCCTCCGTATCGCTGGCGCAGGCGGTGCGCGCGGAACGCGACAACCGTTGATTGTCGTCGACGCCTCGGCGGTTCTCGAAGTGCTCCTGCGCACTCCGGCGGCACGATCCATGGAGATTCGTCTGTTCGAATCGCGCGAGACACTTTACGTGCCCCCTCTGATGGACGTCGAGGTCGCCCAGGTTCTGCGTCGATTCGCGATTTCGGGGGAAGCCGACGCGGAGCGATGCCGCGCCGCATTGGCTGATCTCATGGATTTCCCCGTGGCTCGGTATCCGCACGACTTTCTGCTGCCGAGAGTCTGGGAACTACGGAGCAATCTGACTGCATACGATGCCACCTATGTTGCACTGGCTGAGGCACTGGATGCACCGCTGCTGACGCGCGACCAGAAACTCGCAAATGCTCCCGGGCACCATGCGAGGATCGAGCTTGTCCGACATGAATTGCAGGGGGGCACGAATGGGGCTGCCACCGGCTACGCGCGTCGCTACCTGAGCGCCGACTCGTACGCCCAGCGCAGCACGGCATCGTGCGCCGACTGGCTCGCGCGCGCGTTCGGATCGTTCACGAGGAATACGACGATGAGCCGCCGGCCGTTGCGGTCGAGGACGTAGCCCGCCATCGTGCGCGCAATGGCGAGCGAGCCGCTCTTGATGTGCGCATTACCCGCGACGCCCTGGAATTTGAGACGTCGCTTCATTGTGCCGTCCTGCGCCACGACCGGCAGCGAGGCAATGAGCTCGGGCATCACGGGGCTCGCCCAGGCGGCGAGCAGCAGCCTGCCAAGTCCTGCGGCGCTGATGCGATCCGCGCGCGAGAGGCCGGAGCCGTTCTCGATGACGAGCTCGGGCAGCGCAAGCCCGCGGCTGTCGAGCCACGTGCGAATCACGCGCCGCGAGCGCTCGTAGCTGCCGGGGAGATCGAGAAGCTGCGCCGAGAGCGTGAGGAAGACCTGGCGTGCCATCACGTTGTTCGAATGCTTGTTGATGTCGCGCACGATCTCGGCAACGGTGGGCGATTCGATCATGGCGAAGGGCGACGCCCCGAGCGCCGCCGTGCCCTCGCGCACGCGGCCGTGCAGCGTCCCGCCCGACGCCTCCCAGAGCGTGCGGAACACCCCGTACACGAACTCCGGGTGTTCGAGCATGCTGACGTTCCAGTAGCGCTCGCTGCAGGTCGCAGGCATCGTGCCGGAAAAGGTCACGCGCGTGCGTTCGTCGATGCTGCGCACATCGACCCGCAGTCCGGCGCGCCAGTCGCCGCAGGAACCCGGGGCGAGCTTCACGGTGTTCTCGATATCGACTTGCGCCGGCCTGGGCTCGGGAATGATGCGCACTGCGCCGCGCTCGCCGTCCACCACGAAAAGAAAACGCACGGTCTTGAAATTCACGAGCAGCGCGTCGGCCCCGACGTTGTAGGGCCGCAGGGATTCGCCGTCGAACTGCGCGGGATCGTGATTGTCGAGCTCGAAGTAGGTGCGGTCGAGCACGAGGTCGCCGCGGATCTCGGTGAGACCGCGTGCGCGCAGGCTTTGCACGAGCAACCAGAACCGTTCGAGCGTGAGCTTCGGGTCTCCGTAGCCCTTGAGCACCAGATCGCCGTGGAGTACGCCGTCCTTGAGCGGGCCGGAGAGATAGGCTTCGGTCTTCCACGCGTAGGTGGACCCGAGCAGATCCAGCGCGGCGAAGGTGGTGACGAGCTTGATCGCCGACGCGGGGTTCATCGGCTTTGCTGCGTTGAATGCAACGACCGGAGTGGCCGCATCGACGCCTTGCGCAAACAGCGCGACGCTCGACTGCGGAATGCCGGCGCGTGCCAGCGCCTGTGCCACCGGCGGTGGGAGCTCGGACTGCTGCGCGTGAGCGAGAGACCCGACGAGCGCCACAAAAGTGGCCGCAACGCGCAACAAGGTCACGATGTGGCGCATCAACGCTGGTTCACTCCCACCAGCTTGCCACTTCACGTCAGTTCCGCGCGCCCAGCGGCTCGACTTCACGGTCGAGCCTCGCTGACAACTCATCCCGGGCGACCTCAAGATCATAGTGGGCTTGCAGATTCATCCAGAACTGCGCTTCCATTCCGAAGAAACGTGCGAGCCTGAGAGCAGTATCAGCGCTGATCGCACGCTTTCCCTGGACGATCTCGCCGATGCGCCGCTGCGGCACACCGACGCCTTTCGCGAGACGGTATTGAGTGATTCCTGCGGGTTTCAGGAAATCCTCGAAAAGAGTTGCCCCAGGATGGACGGGCGGAAATTTCTTTCTTGCCATGATGGCCCTCAGTCAGTGGTAGTCAACAATCTCAACATCGAACGCGTCGCCGTTTAGCCACACGAAGCAGATCCGCCACTGTTCATTGATGCGGATGCTGTGCTGTCCGGCTCGGTCGCCACGCAACGCTTCAAGGCGATTGCCCGGCGGTACCGCGAGCGTTCGCAACTGGGTGGCCGCGTGCAGTTGTGCCAGCTTGCGCCAAGTGGGGGCATGTAGGGCCTTTGGAAGCCGGCGCACATGGTTCCGGTTGAAGACCCTTTCCGTGTCCCGGTCGCGGAACGATTTGATCACGGCCAGAATACTAACGCAGTGCGTTAGTAACGTCAACCGATCCGAACATCGGTTCCCCCTCCTGAAAAGGAGGGGATGGTTTAAGGCTTTTTCCCCTCCTCCCCGAGGAGGGGTGGCGCCG
>JAABRB010000011.1 GCA_011391185.1 Betaproteobacteria bacterium | reverse complement strand
CATCGACCGCTACCTGGCCGGGAAGGAGATGCTCAGGCGCCCGAAGGTCGACGTGCACCATTTCAACCTGCTCGACAAGCTGCGTGAAGTGAACCTCGAGCCCAAGCCGTTCAAGCCGGTCGATGAGCCGGATCTGCGCGAGATCGACCGCGGCCTGCGCGGCACTTCGCTCACCGGGAAAGGGGTGGGCGGTTTCGCCGTCCACAACTACGAGGATCGCGGCGCCGCCGAAGTCTGCAAGTCCGAGGAGCTGTTCCTCGGCCATTTCCCCTACCAGGAGCGCATCAAGCGCACCGAGATCGGGCCGTCGGCCGAGGAAGTGCTGGGCCACTTTGCCGAGCGCATGGTCGGTCTCACCGACCGGCAGGCGGTGGACGAGGCCAAGCGCTGCATGAGCTGCGGCATGTGCTTCGAGTGCGACAACTGCGTCATCTACTGCCCGCAGACCGCGGTGAAGCGCACGCCGAAGGCGGAGGCCACGATGGGCCGTTACGTCTACACCGATTACGACCTGTGCATCGGTTGCCACATCTGCGCCGACGTGTGTCCGACGGGCTACATCAAGATGGGCATGGGCGATCACTGAGCGCCGGGAAGACGGGACGATGATCCGCCTCACCGTTGCAGTGCTGGCTGCCTTGCTGAGCGTTGCGGGCTTTGCCGATACGCAAGACAAGCGCGCCAGTCGCGTGGCGATGCCGGTGATCAAGATCGAGCAGGGTGACGCCTGCGTGGCGCCTGCCGCCGAGATGCGCCGCGACCACATGAAGCTCCTTCTGCATCAGCGCGACCGGACCATGCACCAAGGACTGCGCGAGCCGCGCTTCAGCCTGAAGAATTGCGTCGACTGCCACGCCAGCCGCGAGACTGGCACCGTGCTCGGCAAGGACGGCTTTTGCGCGAGCTGCCACGCATACGCCTCGGTCAGCATCGATTGCTTTGAGTGCCACACGCCGCAGCGACAGAGCGAGGCCTCCCGATGAGCCTGGACCGCCGCCAGTTCCTGGGCTGGGGTGCTGCCGCCGCCGCGGGCACAGCGCTCGCCCCGGGCTTCAGGCTGGTCGAGCTCGCGCAGGCGCGCTCGCCGCAGGAGGCCGCCTCCGCGCTGCAACGCTGGGGACTGCTGATCGACATCACGAAGTGCATGGACTGTGACGTCTGCGTGACCGCCTGCCACGAGGAGAACGGCGTGCGGAGCAGCGGCCGCCCCGCGACCGATGCACAGTGGATCCGCAAGGTGAATCTGCGCGACAAGCGCACCGGATACGCCCAGGCGTTACCGCTCATGTGCCAGCACTGCGAGCACCCGCCGTGCGTGGACGTGTGCCCGACCGGCGCTTCGTTCAAGCGTGACGACGGCATCGTACTCGTCGACAAGCACACCTGCATCGGCTGCCGCTACTGCGTCATGGCCTGCCCGTACGGCGCGCGCTCCTTCGTCCACGAGTCGGTGAGCGGCCAGAAGGCGGACGTGCCGCGCGGCAAGGGCACGGTCGAGTCCTGCACCCTGTGCGTGCACCGCGTGGATCGCGGTGAGACGCCGGCCTGCGTGGAAGCCTGCAATCGAGATGGTGGCAAGTCGATGGTGTTCGGCGACCTGAACGACGCTTCCGCGGAAATCCATCGCCGCCTCCGCGCCGCGCCCTCGACCCAGGTCCGCGCCGACCTCGCCCTCAACACCGGCGTCCGCTATCAGGGCCTATAGGACGTATCTCAAAATACGACTTCACATGCAAATGAGGGGATATACAAGGGGCGCGCCCCTTGTTCGTTCGGGGATATACAAGGGACATTCGTCCCTTGTTCGTGCGCCCGCTTTTTTTGCGCGAAGAACCATGGCCGCGATTTCGAGATAGATCCCAGAGATGGCAAGCGTCCAGTACCGAGAGATCGACGGCCGCAGCGGCGGCTTCTACGCGCTGCTCGCCGCGCTCGGCGCATTGATCCTCGCGGGCCTGGGCGCCGCGTGGTCCATGGAGCACCACGGTCACGTCATCACCGGAATGAGCAATCGCATCGTGTGGGGAACGCCGCACGTATTTGCGGTGTTTTTGATCGTTGCCGCCTCGGGCGCGCTCAATGTCGCCTCGATCGCGTCGGTATTCGGTCGCGAGCTCTACAAGCCGCTCGCCCGCCTTTCCGGCTTGCTCGCGCTCACGCTGCTCGCCGGCGGCCTCGCGGTGCTGGTGCTCGACCTCGGGCGGCCCGATCGGTTGATCGTCGCCATGACCCACTACAACTTCAAATCGATCTTCGCCTGGAACATCTTCCTGTACACCGGTTTCTTCGCAGTCGTGGCGCTGTACCTGTGGACCATGTTCGAGCGCCGCATGAACGGCTACACGACGCGCGCCGGCCTGCTCGCATTTCTCTGGCGACTGGTGCTCACCACCGGTACCGGCTCGATCTTCGGCTTTCTGGTGGCGCGCGAGGCCTACGACAGCGCGCTGCTCGCGCCGCTGTTCATCATGATGTCGTTCTCCTTCGGGCTCGCGATCTTCGTGCTGGTGCTGATGGCCGCCTGCCACTGGAGCGGCCGCGCGCTGGGCGATGCCGTGCTGAATCGGCTCGGGAGTCTGCTCGGCGTGTTCGTCGCATCCGTCATGTACTTCGTCGCGGTCCATCACCTCACCAACCTCTACATCGCGCGCCAGCACGACGTCGAACGCTTCATTCTTCTGGACGGGGGCGTGTACACGGCGCTCTTCTGGGTCGGGCAGATGCTGGTCGGGGGCATCGTTCCGCTTGCGCTGTTGTTCGCCTCCGGTGCGCACCGCTCGCGCGGCGCGCTCGCCACGGCAGCCGCATGCGTGATCGCGGGCGGCCTCGCGCAGGTCTACGTGATCATCATCGGCGGCCAGGCGTATCCCCAACTGATGTTTCCCGAGAAGGAAGTCACCAGCAGTTTCGTCGACGGCGTCGTGGCCGCCTACGTCCCCAGCCTGCCGGAAGTGGCGCTCGGCGCGGGGGGCGTCGCGCTCGCGCTGGCACTCACTCTCGTGGCGCTCAAGCTGCTGCCGTTCCTGCCGCGCAGCCTGGCCGACGGCGAAGTCGATTCGACGACCGCGGCGTGAACCGCCTGTTCATCTCCGCCGCCCACAAGTCCTCCGGTAAAACCACGGTGTGCATCGGCCTGTGCGCGGCGCTACGCGCGCGCGGCGAGACGGTGCAGCCGTTCAAGAAGGGGCCCGATTACATCGACCCCCTGTGGCTCGGGCTCGCCGCCGGGCGGCCTTGCTACAACCTCGATCCCTACCTGAGCGGCGCAGACGAACTGCGCGGCGAGTTCGCGCAGCGCATGCACGGTGCCTCGCTTGGCCTCGTCGAAGGCAACAAGGGCCTGTACGACGGGCTCGCCCTGGATGGCAGCAACAGCAACGCGGCGCTCGCGGCGATGCTCGGCGCGCCGGTGGTGCTGGTGATCGACGCGCGCGGCATGACGCGCGGCATCGCGCCGCTCATTCTCGGGTTCCAGGCGTTCGACCGGAACATCCGCATCGCCGGGGTGATCCTGAATCAGCTCGGCGGGGCGCGCCACGAGGCGAAGCTGCGCGCGGTGATCGCCCACTACACCGGCGTTCCGGTGCTGGGCGCGGTGCAGTACGACGAGCGCCTGACGATCGTCGAGCGCCATCTCGGCCTCGTGCCGAGCAACGAGGCCGTGGCGGCACGCACGCACGTCGACGAGATCGCCGCGCTCATTGCCGCCCAGGTGGATCTCGGTTCCCTGCTCGGCATTGCGCGCGAGGCGTCGCTGCTTGCGACGGGTCCAACCCCGGTCGAGAGCGCTCCGGCGCGGCGAGACGGCTCGCCGGTGCGCGTCGGGATCGCGCGCGACGCCGCCTTCGGCTTCTACTATCCGGGCGATCTCGAGGCTCTGCGCGCGGCCGGGGCGGAACTCGTGCCCTTCGACGCCATGCGCGACGGGCGCCTGCCGCAGGTCGACGCGCTGTTCCTCGGCGGCGGATTCCCCGAGATGCACATGGACGCGCTCGCCGCGAATGCTGCGCTGCGCGCCGAAGTGCGCGCGGCGATCGAAGCCGGGCTCCCGGCCTACGCGGAGTGCGGCGGCCTGATGTATCTGGCGCGCAGCATCGAATGGGACGGGCACCGTGCGGAGATGGCGGGCGCCCTCCCGGTCGACATCGTCATGCATGCGCGTCCGGTCGGGCGTGGCTACGTGCATCTGCGTGAAACCGGCCATGGCTTGTGGCCGGCGCGGCGACCCGGCGCCGCGGCGCTCATGCGCGCGCACGAGTTCCACTACTCGAGTGTCGAGAACGTCGCGCCCGGAGTTCGCTTCGCCTATGACGTCGAGCGCGGTTACGGCATCGACGGCCGGCACGACGGCATCGTGCACCGGAACCTGCTCGCGTCCTACGCGCATTTGCGCGACGTCGCCGATAATCGCTGGGCGCGGCGCTTCATCGATTTCGTTCGCGGCTGTAGGGTGCAGCACGCTACGGTGTCGCAAAGCGCTGTTTGACCGGAACCGGCACGATGCCGCTCGTGATTCAGGGAAAATCGATCGCCGTGGACGACGAAGGCTATCTGCTCGATCCCGCGGACTGGGACGCGCGGGTTGCCGAAGCGCTGGCTCGCGAGGAGAATATCGTTCTTTCCGCAGCGCATTGGGCGGTGGTCAGATTCGTGCGCCAGTACTACGAAGAGCGCAAGGTCATTCCCGATGCCCGTCATGTCATCAAGTATCTGGCCGGGTACCTGGGTGGGAAAAGCGCGGGACGAAACGACTTGTTCCGGCTCTTTCCGTACGGCTATGTCAAGCAGGCCTGCAAGATTGCCGGCATGCGCCGGCCGCGCGCATGGAGCACCGGTTGAGCGAAGCCCGTCCGAAGGAGATGCCGTGATCACCATCACCCCGCAGGCCGCCGAGCAGATCCTCAAGTCCGCGCAGCAACAGGCAGACCTCAAGGAGGCCAGCCTGCGCCTCGTCGCGCGCCTGGACGAAAAGGGCACGATCGAATACGGCATGGGCTTCGACGCCAAGGCCGAGGGCGACGCGGAGGTGGTCGCGGGGGAGGTCAAGGTGCTGGTGTCGGCCGGCTGCGTCGAGTTGCTGAGCGGCGCGACGCTCGACTACGTCGAGATCAATCCCGGCGAGCAGCGCTTCATCTTCATCAACCCGAACGATCCCTCGCACAAGCCGCCGCGGCCGCCGCGCCCAACCGGAAAGTAGGGCCTCGACATGCGGCTGCACACCAAGGATCCGGGAATACGCGTGCTCGGGACGTTGACCGGTAGCGGCTTTCTGCTGATCGGTCTCTACGCGATCTTCGGCGCCGACGACGGCAGCATCGCGGCCGCGACGCGTATGCGCGCCACCTGGTTCGGCATCGCGGCGCTCGTCGCGGGCGTCTGGGCAATCGCGGTATCGTGGCTGGAACGGGACCTGTCGGGGGTCTGGTGCCGACCGCCGCGTCAGCCGCGCGATCTCGGCCCGCCGCCGCGCTAGGCGGCTGCGTTGGTCGCGCCCGATCCCGCGGGCGCGTCGGGTCAGTCTAGAATGACCCATATGCGCTCAGTCGTTATTCCGAAGCGCCGCATCCCCTGACCGCGCCGCGGGGCAAATCGTTCATGCCGGAACCGAAAATTCCAGACCCGGGCGCGCAAGCGGACGCTACCGCGTCCGCGGCGCGTAATGCTCCGCGCACGCAAGCCCAGTCAGTGCGCCTTGCGCGCAAGACCCAGTCCCTGGACATCCTGTACGAGGTCGCGACCGGTCTGAGCCAGCCCGGCGGCCTCGAGCGGTTGCTCGACGGGTTCCTGGACACCTTGATCGAGCTGGTGGATGCGCGCGCAGCGAGCGTGCGGCTCGTTGCCGAAGACGGCCATACGCGACTCATCGCGAGTCGCGGGCTCGACCCGGAAGTGGTCGAGCGCGACGGCTTGATGGCGGGGGGAAGCTGCCCCTGCGGCTGGGCCGCAAGCGAAGGCGGCCTGCGCATTCAGCGCGGCACTGCGGCATGCGCGGCGCTCATCGGCCGGCCGATGCTCGAACGCGACTGCGCCGAGCTCGTGGTGGTTCCGGTGCAGTACCAGGACCGCATTCTCGGCGTCTACAACCTGTTCCTCGACCGGCCGCTCGCGGCCATGGGCGAGGACATGCGCGATCTGCTGATCAGCGTGGGCCGCCACCTCGGACTCGCCATCGAGAAGGCGCGCCTGGAGGGCGAGGCGCGCCGCCTGGCCATCATCGAGGAGCGCACCCTCATCGGGAACGAGCTCCACGACTCGCTCGCCCAGTCGATGATCGGCATGCGGCTGCAACTGAAGATGCTGAGCGAGGCGCTGGCGCGCAAGGACCTCGGCGCCGCGCAGTACGAAGCAAAACGCCTGGGTCGCGCGATGACGCAGGCGAACGCCGACCTGCGCGGCCTGCTGACCAACTACCGGCTGAAGATCGCCGATGCCGGGCTGGTGCAGTCGATCACCAATCTCGTCGAGGGCTTCGGCCGGGACACCGGCATCGCGGTGTACTTCCAGAACGAATGCCGGGCCGTCGCGCTCGCGCCGGCCCAGGAAGTGCAGCTCTTCTACATCATCCAGGAGGCGCTGACCAACATCCGCCGGCACAGCAGCGCGCAAAACGTCCGCATCATGCTCAACAGCGAGGGCGATCTCTACACCGTGCTGATCGAGGACGATGGCCTGGGCATGGAAGATCCGGACGAGCCGATGCCCGGCGACCACGCCGGGCTCGCGATCATGCGCGAGCGCACGGCGAAGCTGCCCGGCCAGATGGTGATCGAGAGCGAACCCGGCGAGGGGACGCGCATCGTGCTGATCTTCAATGCGCCGCCGGTCGTGGCGGCCGGCGGCGCGGTGCGGGATTGAGATGCGGGTGATGCTCATCGACGACCACGCGCTGGTGCGCCGGGGCATCGAGGAGCTGCTGCAGAGCCGTGGCGTCCAGGTGGCGGCTTCCGTCAGTTCGGGCGAGGAGGGGCTGCGCCGCGCGCGCGAGCTCGCCTGCGACGTGATCCTGCTCGACATCAAGATGCCCGGCATGACCGGCATCGAGACCTTGCGGCGGCTGCGCGCGGACGGCATCGCCACGCCGGTGGTGATGCTCACCATGAGTCGCGAGGATGCCGACCTGAGCGAGGCGCTGCGCGGCGGCGCGCAGGGTTATCTGCTGAAGGACATCGAGCCCGAGGAGTTGTTGCCGGCGCTCGAGGCCGTCGTGGCGGGCGACAAGGTCGTCGCGCGCGAGCTGGTCGGAACGCTCGCGCGCCTCGTGGGGAGCGACACCGGCCGGCAGCGCGAGACGCGCCGCCCGGCGGCGCCCTTCGCGGAACTCACGCCGCGCGAGCTGGAAATCCTGGAGTGCGTCGCCGACGGCCACAGCAACAAGATGATCGCGCGTACGCTCGACATCACCGACGGTACCGTCAAGCTGCACGTCAAGGCGATCCTGCGCAAGTTGGGCATGCGCTCGCGCGTCGAGGCCGCGGTGAGCGCGGTCGAGCACGGCCTCGGCAAGCACCGGAAGAAGTCCGAGCCCCCGTCCGGCGCGTGATACGCCGTGCGCCGGGGGCGTGGATCGTTCTCTCAAGACTCCGGCGTGTCGACGAACAACTGCGCGCGCGGCAGTCCGCGATCGAGCAGCAGGTACTCGGCCGTATTCGTGAGCGACCCCGGTCCCGACACGTAGACGTCGCAGCCTTCGAGCCCGGGATGATCCTTCAGCACCCGCGGCAGGACACGTTCGACCGTCTCGGCCGACCACGCATCGGCCAGCGTCACCGGCACGTAGTGAAAGTCGTCCAGCGCGTCGCTCCAGGAGCGGCAGAGGTTGTCGAGGTAGTGGCCCCCCCGCGCCGCGGCAATCCAGTACAGACTGATCGACTCCGCCGCCTCGAGCGCCATAGCATGCTCGATCAGGCTCTTGATGGGCGCGAAACCCGCATCGCCCGCGATGAATACGAGCGGGCGGCTCGATTCCTCGTCGAGCACGAAGGTTCCGCGCGGCCCCTCGACGCGTACCGTGTCCGTGACGCCCAGACCCTCGAACACGCGCTCGGCGAAGGCGTCGCCGGCGCGCCGCCGGACGTGAAACTGCAGGTTGCGATCGTCGCAGGGACAGCTCGCCACCGGGCACGACGCGCTCGCGTCGCCGGCAAGCGTGAGCGAGACCGACTGGCCGGCGAGAAAGCGCAGCCGGTTGCTGCGCGGCGTCTGCAGATGCAGCAGCCGCATATCCTCGGCAATCGTGCTGACGGATTTGACCCGGGCCTCGATGTCCTGCAGCGGCATGTCGGCGGCGCCGTGCGCCTCGCGTGCCTCGATCACCAGATCGACCGCGGCGGTGTTGCAGCACATGAGGATGACGCCGGCGTTTTTCTCGGCCGCGCTCAGCACATAGTCGGAGTGGGCGGTCTTCTGCACCTGGCCGGACAGGACTTTCGCCCTGCATTTCCCGCAGCTTCCGGCGCTGCAGCCGTAATCGAGCGCGAGCCCGGCGCGCAGTGCCGCCTCCAGCAGACTGTCGTTGCCGTCGACGAAAAACTCGTGGCCGCTCGGTGTGATCTGGACGTGTGCCGACATGATCCTCAGGACATCCTGTTGCATGCGCAGGGGCCGCGACGACGCGCTCTGCGGGCCGGGTTCGAGTCGCCGCTCCAGCCAGTCGAGCAGGCCGGCTGCCGCGTCCCGCGGCGATGCGGACTCGCCCACCTCCCGCAGCTTACGCCGAACCTCCTCCACGATCGTCCGGTAGTGCTCGAGCCGCGCCTCGACCTGGTCCCGTTCCGTGCTCATCGCGCTCAGGCGCGCGAGCAGGACTTCCGAGCTGGGCAGCAGGCGCTCTCGCATGCGCCGCGCGAAGGCGTCGTGCTTGATCCGCTCGAGGTGCTCGAGCCCGGAATCGTCCGCGAGCCGCGCCTGCGGGTAGGCGCGCTGCAGGTCTTCCGCCGACACCATGCCTTCGAACGTGGCAAGCTCGCCGCTCCTGATCTTGCTTTGCAACGCGCCGCGCCGAATGCCGATCAGGCGCGCCGCCCTGGACAGAGTGAGTAGCTGGGGCATGCGGCTCTCGATTTCAACCTATGATATCGGAGAAGATGTCGGAGAACCCGCGGTGGGTCGCGGTCCCGGGACACGATGGATTATCTGCCGATTTTTCTGGACGTTCGCGGCGAACCCTGCCTCGTGGTCGGCGGCGGCGCGGTGGCGGCGCGCAAGACGGCGCTGTTGCTGCGCGCCGGCGCGCGCGTCACGGTCCAGGCGCCGGCGTTGGACGCGGCGTTCGGCGCCGACCTGGATGCCGGGCGCGTTTCGCATCGCGCCGAAGGCTTTCGTGACGAAGTCCTCGCCGGGTACGCGCTGGTGATCGCCGCCACCGACGACGACGCCGTGAATCGCGCGGTCGCCGCGGCCGCGCGGGCGCGGCGCATCCCGGTGAACGTGGTGGACCAGCCGGCGCTGTGTTCCTTCATCATGCCTTCCATCATCGATCGAACGCCGGTAATCGTCGCAGTGTCGAGCGGTGGCGCGTCGCCGGTCCTCGCGCGCCTGTTGCGCACGCGCCTGGAAAGCCTGATCCCCGCGGGCTACGGCCGGCTCGCGGCGCTCGCGGCGGAGTTCCGCGACCGGGTCAAGGCGCGCTTCAAGCCGTCAGAGCGGCGGCGTTTCTGGGAGCACGCGCTGCAGGGCCCGATCGCCGAGCTGGTGTTCAGCGGTCGCGACGCCGAAGCCCGCCGGGCGATGCTCGAGTCGCTCGGCGACACGCGTCTCGCCTTCAGCGGCGGCGAGGTCGCGCTGATCGGCGCCGGCCCGGGCGATCCGGATCTCCTCACCTTCCGTGCGCTGCGCCTCATGCAGCAGGCCGACGTCGTGGTGTACGACCGTCTGGTGTCGCCGCCGATCCTCGATCTGGTGCGGCGCGACGCCGAGCGCATCTACGCCGGCAAGGAGCGCGCGAAGCACGCGCTGCCGCAGGACGACATCAATCACCTGCTGGTGCGCCTGGCGCGCGAGGGCAGGCGCGTGGTGCGGCTGAAGGGCGGTGATCCGTTCATCTTCGGGCGCGGCGGCGAGGAGATCGACACGCTCGCCGCCGAAGGCATTCCCTTCCAGGTGGTGCCCGGCATCACCGCGGCGGCAGGCTGTGCTTCCTACGCCGGCATTCCGCTCACGCACCGTGATTACTCGCAGTCGGTGGTGTTCGTCACCGGCCATCTGCAAGACGGCAGCATGGACCTGAACTGGCCTGCGCTCGCCCAGCCGCGCCAGACCATCGCGATCTACATGGGACTGGTCGGCATCGACGTCCTGTGCCGCGAGCTCGTCGCGCACGGGCTGCCGGCCGCCACGCCGGCCGCGCTCGTTCAGCAGGGCACGACGCCGCAGCAGCGCGTGCTGACCGGCACCCTGGATACGCTGCCCGCAATCGTGCACGAGAACGACGTCCAGGCGCCGACGCTCATCATCATCGGCGAGGTGGTGCGGCTGCGCGAGCGGCTCAAATGGTTCGAGCCGGCGGGCTGATTCCGCGCGGCGAACTGACGAGGAAACGTGGCGGAGAGATTTCTCGAGGTGGCCAAGGCGGATGAGCTTCAGCCCGGCAAGATGAAGTGCGTCGAGATCGGCGGCCGGCGAATGCTGCTTGCCAACGTGGCGGGGCGCGTGTACGCGGCAGACGACTCCTGCACCCATGAGGATGCCTCGCTTTCGACGGGGGTCCTGGTCGGCGACCTGGTGCGATGCCCGCTCCATGGCAGCCGCTTCAGCGTGCGCACCGGCGAGGCGCTGGAGGAACCCGCGGAACAGAATCTCAGGACTTATCCGGTGCGGCTGGAAGGCGACCGGATCCTTGTCGGTCTGACCAAAACGGGAATGCCATGAGCACGCCGCTTCGGACGGATCCCGCCGATGCCGCGGCCCTGATGAATTCCATCCTCAAGCGTATCGCCACCGGCCCGGAGCTGAGCAAGGATCTCTCGCGCGAAGAGGCCTGCGACGGCATGCGCCTGGTGCTCGACGGTCGGGTCGATCCGGTGCAGGCGGGCGTTTTCCTGATCGCGCTGCGCATGAAACGCGAGACCGATGACGAGAACCGCGGCATGCTCGATGCAATCCGTGAAGCGACGCGCCGCGTCATCGCGCCGGTGGACGAGGTGGTCGACATCGGTGACCCGTACGATGGTTGCAATCGCACGCTGCCGGCCGCGCCGTTTCTGCCGCCGGTACTCGCCGCCTGCGGCGTCGCCGCAGTCTCGCATGGCGTCGAGCGCATGGGGCCGAAGTACGGTGTCACGCACCGGCAGGTATTGCGCGCCGCGGGTCTGCCTGTCGACCTCGGGTCCGAGGAAGCTGCCGCGCGCCTGGGCGACCCCGGCATCGGCTGGTCTTACATCGATCAGAAGACGTTCTGCCCGAAACTCTACGCGCTGGCCGACCTGCGCACGCTCATCGTCAAACGGCCCGCCATCACGACCGCCGAAGTGCTGGCCGGTCCCGTTCGCGGTCGGGTGAAAACGCACCTCGTCACCGGGTTCGTGCACAAGGCCTATCCGCGGATCTACGCGCTCCTCGCGCGCCACGCCGGCTTCGACTCCGCACTGCTCGTGCGAGGCGTCGAGGGCGGCGTCGTTCCGTCGCTGTGTCAGACCGGCAAGGTGTTTCGCTATCTCGACGGAGGCGAGGAACAGGCCACCGAGTTCAAGCCCGCCGAACTGGGCATCGATCAATCGGTGCGCGCGCCGCGAATTCCCGGCGCGGCCGCGAACGACTCGACGGAGGGCGATCATGCCGGAGCGGTGTTCGATAATGCCGCGGTCGCGAAAGCCGCCGCCGAGGCCGGCATGGCGGCGCTCGCCGGCCAGCCCGGCGCCACGCGTGACAGCCTGGCCTACGGCGCCGCGCTGTGCCTGTGGCATCTCGGGCGCCACGGCTCCCTGAAAAGCGCCGCCGACGCCGTGCGCGACGCACTCGATCAAGGCAAGGCGCTGGCGCATCTGCGGCGCATGTCAGGTTGAGCACGCCGACTTCCCGCGCCGCGCATGGGCATCAGGGTCGTTGATCCCCGAATCAGAATCGCGCGGTTCTCCTGAGCCTGGACGAATTCTATACTCGACCCTTCGTTCCTCCCGTCCGCTCGTGAGCGCGCCAATCAACGCAACCGATCCAGCGGCGACCGCCGCCTCGACCCAGGTCAAGACCACGACGTGCTACATGTGCGCGTGCCGTTGCGGCATCCGCGTGCACCTGGTCGACGGAAAGGTCCGCTACATAGACGGCAATCCCGGGCATCCGCTCAACCGTGGCGTCATCTGCGCGAAGGGTTCGTCGGGGATCATGAAGCAGTACTCCCCGGCGCGACTCACGAAGCCGCTGATGCGCAAGGCCGGGGCCGAGCGCGGCGCCGGAGATTTCGAGGAAATCTCCTGGGAGCAGGCATTCGAGGTGCTGACCGAGCGCCTCGCCAGGATCCGCGCGACCGACCCGAAGAAGTTCGCGCTTTTCACCGGGCGTGACCAGATGCAGGCGCTGACCGGACTCTTCGCGCGCCAGTTCGGAACGCCGAATTACGCGGCGCACGGCGGATTCTGTTCGGTCAACATGGCCGCCGGAATGATCTACACCATCGGCGGCTCGTTCTGGGAGTTTGGCGGCCCCGACCTCGACCGGGCGAAGCTCTTCGTCATGATCGGTACCGCGGAGGACCACCACTCCAATCCGCTCAAGATCGCCATCTCGAAATTCAAGCGGCGCGGCGGGCGGTTCATTTCGATCAACCCGGTGCGTACCGGCTACTCGGCGATCGCCGACGAATGGGTGCCGATCAAGCCCGGCACCGACGGTGCGCTGCTGCTCGCAATCATGCACGAGCTGATCGCGAACGGTCTGTACGATCGCGAGTTCCTGGTGCGCTACTCCAACGCGGGGCAGCTCGTGCACACCGATGAGGCGAGCGAGCGCAGCGGAATGCTCGCTTCCGAGCCCGACAAGCCCGAGGCGAATCCGGCGCATCCGCAGAATCACCTGTGGTGGGACCGGCACACGGATCGCGCGGTGCCGACCCATGCCGAGGGCGCTGATCCGCGTCTCTTCGGCGAGTACCGCCTCGAGGACGGCGCGCGCGTCAAGCCCGCATTCCAGCTGCTCGAGGAGCGGCTCAGGCAATACACGCCGGAATGGGCTGCGGGCATCACCGGCGTGCCGGCCGCCACCCTACGCCGCCTTGCGCACGAGATGGGAATTACCGCCCGCGACGAGAAGATTGAGCTGCCGATCGCGTGGACCGACAGCTGGGGCAGGGAGCACGAGAACGTGGTGGGAAATCCCGTCGCATTTCACGCGATGCGCGGACTCGCCGCGCATTCGAACGGGTTTCAGACGATCCGGGCGCTGGCCATTCTGATGAGCCTGCTCGGCACGATCGACCGGCCGGGCGGCTTTCGCCACAAGGCGCCGTTCCCGCGTGCGATCCCGCCCATGGCCAAGCCGCCGAAGGGTCCTGAGGCCGTGCAGCCGGATACGCCGCTCGGCGGGCTCGCGCTCGGCTGGCCGGGCTCGCCGGAGGACCTGTTCATCGACGCGCAGGGCGAGCCCGTGCGCATCGACAAGGCCTTCTCCTGGGAGTACCCGCTTGCCGTGCACGGTCTGATGCACAACGTCATCACCAATGCCTGGCGCGGCGACCCGTACCGCATCGATACGCTGCTCATCTTCATGGCGAACATGGCGTGGAACTCCACCATGAACACCACCGGGGTGCGCAAGATGCTCAACGACCGGGATGAGGCGGGCGAGTACCGGATTCCGTTCCTCGTCGTCTGCGACGCGTTCCACTCCGAGACGACCGCGTTTGCCGACCTGGTGTTGCCGGACACGACCTATCTCGAGCGCCACGACGTGATGTCCATGCTGGATCGGCCGATTTCGGAGTTCGACGGCCCGGCCGACTCGGTGCGCGTGCCGGTGGTGCCGCCGACCGGCGAGTGCAAACCGTTCCAGGAAGTGCTGGTCGAGCTCGGGAGTCGATTGAAGCTGCCGGTGTTTGCCAATCCCGATGGCAGTCGCAAGTACCGGGACTACCCGGACTTCATCGTCAATTACGAGACCGAACCCGGGTCCGGCATCGGGTTTCTGGCTGGGTGGCGCGGCAAGGGCGGCGAGCAGTTCATGAAGGGCGAGCCGAATCCGCGCCAATGGGAGATGTACGAGCGCAACAACTGCGTGTTCCATCACCGCCTGCCGCCGTCCTACCAGTACATGCGGAACTGGAACCGCGGCTACATGGAGTGGGCGCAGCGCACGCGCATCCGGCGCCATGGCGATCCGATCCTCATCCATCTCTATTCCGAGGTGCTGCAGCGGTTCCGGCTGGCTGCGCAGGGCAAGGGAAGCGGGCGCAAGCCGCCCGAGCGGCTGCGGGAGCGGATCGCAACCTACTTCGATCCGCTGCCGTTCTATTACACCCCGCTCGAGGTGCAGGCCACCGATACGCGCAAGTACCCGCTCGCCGCGGTCACGCAGCGGCCGATGGCGATGTACCACTCGTGGGACTCGCAGAATGCGTGGCTGCGGCAGATCCATACCCACAATTATCTCTTCGTGAGTCCGCGCACCGCGCGCCCGGAGGGCATCGCGGACGGCGACTGGATCTGGGTCGAGTCGCAGTGGGGGAAGGTGCGCTGCATGTGCCGGTATTCGGAAGCGGTCGAGCCCGGCACCGTGTGGACCTGGAACGCGATCGGCAAGGCGGCGGGCGCGTGGGGCCTCGCACCGGACGCCAACGAATCGCGCAAAGGCTTTCTGCTCAACCATCTCATTGCCGACGAGCTACCTGATGGTCCGGACGGTGGGCGCCACTCGAATTCCGATCCGATCACCGGCCAGGCCGGGTGGTACGACGTGCGCGTGCGGATCTACCGGGCCGCGGACGACGAGCCGCGCGAGACCTGGCCCCAGTTCCCCTCGATCAAAACGTTTCCGGGCATGTCCGGGGTCAGAAAGCTCTGGCAGGCCTACGTCGCCGGCGGCGGAGACGCGAAGTGACCCGGCTCGCGAGAAGGGAACGCGCGCCGTGACCCAACTGGCCTTGGTCATCGACCTCAACGTGTGCGTCGGGTGCCATGCCTGCGTGACGAGCTGCAAGGAGTGGAATACTTCGGGCGTCGCGGGCGCGCTGGCCGACGAGCGCCCCTACGACGCCGATCCGACCGGCACGTTCTTCAACCGGGTGCAGTCATTCGAGGTCGGCGAGTACCCGAACACCCAGACCGTGCACTTCCCGAAGTCCTGCCTGCACTGCGAGGACCCGCCATGCGTGCCCGTGTGCCCGACCGGCGCGAGCTACAAGCGGGCCGAGGACGGAATCGTGCTGGTCGATTACGACAAGTGCATCGGCTGCAAGTACTGCTCGTGGGCCTGCCCGTACGGCGTGCGCGAGGTTGACGAGCGCCAGAAGGTCATGAAGAAATGCACGCTGTGCGTGGATCGCATCTACGACGAGACGCTGCCGAAGGCGGACCGCAAGCCGGCGTGCGTGATGGCGTGTCCCACCAACGCCCGGCTCTACGGCGACGTCCATGATCCGGAATCGGAGGTGTCTCGGGCGATTCGCGACCGGGGCGGCTACCAGCTGATGCCCGAATGGGGGACGCATCCGGCGAACCACTATCTGCCGCGGCGCAAGACCGAGGTCGCGATCCACGCGGACGAGCTGGTCCGGGTCGACAATCCGCTCAAGGTCGACGGCAAGCTGCCGAAGCCGTCGCCGAAAGAGCCGGCGCTGGACGACGTCACTTCCTGGTAAGAGGAGGCGAGTGGAAATGGAACATGAACCACCCCGGCCAGGTGGGGATGAAGGGGCTCCTCCCCCCCCTCATGCGCAGCCACCCCTCCTTGAAAAGGAGGGGAGTTACTTTTTCCCCTCCTCTCCGAGGAGGGGTGCCGCCGGAGGCGGCGGGGTGGTGCCGTCTTCGCTGCTCGCCACCCGCGTCTGACTTGTCCAAGTGAATCCCGCTTTTTCCGTCGTCTTTCTGACGACCCTGATCGGCGCCGGCCAGGGCCTGTTTCTCGCGCTCTACACCGTGGAGGTCTACAGCCTGTTCGGCGTGTTGCCCGGTCAGGCGGGGCGCTCGTTCTATGCGGTGGGGAGCGCAGTGGCGCTCGCGCTGCTGGCCCTGGGCCTTGTCGCATCGTTCTTTCATCTCGGACGTCCCGAGCGCAGCTGGCGTTCAGCCGCGCGCTGGCGAACGTCATGGCTGTCGCGCGAGGTGATCGTGCTGCCGGCTTTCATGGGGGCCGTGGCGCTCTACGGCACGGCGCATTGGTTCGGCTGGGACACACCGGGCATCTCGTTCGGCGCATCGCTCAGGATCGGGCCGTCGGCCGTGATCGGAGCGGCGACGACCGTGCTCGCGGTCGCCCTGTTTCTCTGCACTGGTATGGTGTATGCCTGCATCAAGTTCCTGCAGGAGTGGGCGACGTCGCTGACGGTGATCAACTACGCCTTGCTCGGCACGGCATCGGGGTTCATGATCGCCACGTTGTTCGCCGCACTCGCTGCGTCCGACCTCGTCGGCTTCTTCGGCGGGTGGACGGCGATTTTTACGGGCGTGGCGCTCGCGACGCGCGCCGCGTCGCTCGTTCGCAATGCGCGGCTCAAACCGAAATCGACGCTGCAGACGGCGATCGGCGTGAAGCATCCCCGCATCGTGCAGACGACGCAGGGCTTCATGGGCGGCTCGTTCAACACCCGGGAGTTCTTTCATGGGCGAACGCGCGAGTTTCTGCGGGCCATCAAATGGTCGTTCATCGTGCTCGCGTTCCCGGTGCCGCTGATCTTGCTGGGCGCGGGGGTTGCGCGGGAGTCCGCGATCCTGCTCGGGCTTGCGTGTGCGGTTCAGTACGCCGGGTTGCTCGCGGAGCGGTGGTTTTTTCTGGCTCAGGCGAACCACCCACAGAATCTCTACTATCAAGCAATTGCGTGAGCGGCTCGACAACGGGGCAGGCAAGCGGTACTCGGGATACGCGGGGGACGCGGTCAGGACATATTATTATTTGCTAATATGCCGGACCGGCCGGCAGGCGCTTCGGTACGTGCCGAGGCAATCCGGGCCTTCGCATTGATTGATGCACCGTATCGGCTTGCAGGTGGGTGCCGATTGCAGCATTTGAACGGACGCACAGAGAGGAGTGAGCATGGAACACGACAAGGAACTGGATGCGCGTGGCCTGAACTGCCCGTTGCCCATCCTGCGCGCGAAGAAGGCGCTGACCGACATGAGCAGCGGGCAGATCCTGCGCATCATCGCGACCGACCCGGGCTCGGTGAAGGATTTCCAGGCGTTTTCCAAGCAGACGGGGAACGACCTGCTCGGGCATTCCGAGGCGAACAAGGAGTTCACTTTTTTCATGAAGAAGAAATAGGGTTATTCCGTCACGCGTTCCGCGCGACGGAAAAACTGCCCGCATTGGAGCGTCGCGCAGCGCCGCTCAACGCGGACGGGGGCAGCGAGCCGGACATGAGCGGGACATGTTCGGTGGTCAATAAGAATCCGCAAGCGTCTGGCCGATGCTCGACGAGCCGGCGCTGCTCAATCAGGATTCATACGCGCCCGGAAAGACGACATCCGGTGCAAGCGGCTTGCGCCGTGACGCGCCCTGGAGGAAACCGTGGCCGACCGTGACTATCTTGATGACCACGACGCGAAAACCGCCGTCATCGTCATGACGAGCGGGCCGTCAACGCCGCAGCGCTGCGCGACGCCGTTCTACATCGGCGCGCTGCTCGCGGCCATGGACGCCCAGGTCACGATCTTCTTCACCATGGAGGGTGTCCGGCTCGTGAGGAAGGGTGTGCCGGATAACCTGGTCGCCATGGAGGGCGGCAAGCGGATCATCGAGTTCATGCGCGACGCGAAGAACGCCGGGGTGAGATTTCATGCGTGCAATCCGGCGCTGCCGGGTTACGAGATGAAGAAGGACGATCTGATTCCGGAGATCGACGAGGTGTCGAGTGATGGAGCGCTTGCAGACATGATTCTGAGTTCTGATAAGGTGCTGTTCTTCTGATTCAGCACAAGGGCAAGGGCGCTCAGGAGGGTCAACTACGTAGAGGCGACCCGAATAATCGGGTCGCAAGGGCGCAGCTTGGGGGAAAAGCATGGCATCGGTGATGAACTGCAACCTTCCTGACGGTCTCCACTGCCACGTCGATAACAACGTCTGGGTGCGCAAGGAGGCCGACGGCACGGTCGAGCTCGCCGCGCGGCTCGGCCGCCCGGTCAAGGTGACGCCCGCATGCTGCTCGATTGCCCTGGGCGACGAGGTGCTGGCCCTCGACGCAGGGCGCGATGCCCTCACGGTGGATATTGCGGAGTTCCTCCGCGCCTCGGGTCGGCGGAGCGTCGCGCGGGGCCTCGTCGGAATTCCCGTCGTCGCGGCCTGACGCGAGAACCCGAGGAGACGAGATAGCCGATGGCCTCCACCTGGCGGCTGCTCGACACCGGGACCCGCCGCGCGGCGGAGAATTTCGCCTTGAACCGCGCGATACTGGAAGCGCGCAAGCGCAATGTCGTCTCGAGCACGTTGCGCTTCCTCCAGTTCGGACCGGCGGCGTTGCTCGGCTACCACCAGAGCGTCGAGCAGGAACTCGACGTGGGCTTTTGTCGGAGCCACGGCGTCGAGATCCAGCGGCGCGTCACCGGTGGCGGCGCGATCTACATGGACGAGTCGGTGCTCGGCTGGGAGCTCTATCTCGCCAAGTCCGAGCTCGAATCAACCGACATGGCCGCCGTCTCGCGCCGCATTTGCGAAGTGGCGGCGCGGGCGGTCTCCGCGTTCGGTGTGCAGGCCACCTACCGGCCGCTCACCGACATCGAGGTGGACGGTCGCAAGATTGCCGGAACGGGCGGTGCATTTGACGGGAACGTGCTGCTCTACCAGGGCACCCTGCTGCTCGACTTCGACATCGAGCGGATGCTGCGGTGCCTGCGGCTCCCGGCCGCGATGCTCTCCCCGGAGGCGATCGCGGGCGCGCGCGCACGAATCGTCAACCTGCGCGAGTTGCTCGGAGTCGTACCGCCGCTCGAGAAAGTCAAGCACCGGATCGCTGCCGAATTCGCCGCCGGGCTGGGCGTCGTCTTCGAGCCGGGCGAGCTTTATCCGCAGGAAGTGCGGCTCTTCCGGGAGGCGCTCAAGGAGATCGATTCCGCGGAATGGGTGAACAGGGTGCAGAAGCCGCGCTCCGAGCTGCCCGTCGTCGAGGGGACGCATCGGCTCGCTACGGGTGTCCTGCGGGCGGCCATCGCCTACGACCGGCCCGGCGCGCGCATCAAGCAGGTGTGCTTCAGCGGCGATTTCTTCGTGAATCCGCCGCGAACGGTTGCCGACCTCGAAGCGGCGCTCAAGGACTGCTCGGTCGATAAATTCGCGTCAACCATCGCGCGTTTCTTTCACGGGCGCCAGATCGAGATGCCCGCGCTTGCGCCGTCCGATTTCGCAGTGGCGATCGACCAGGCGCTGAGGACCCGATGACACCGCGCGCACGCTCGTGCGACGTTCTGGTGGTTGGCCTCGGACCGGGCGGTGGCGCTGCCGCAGCCGCGGCGGCGCGTGCGGGCCTCGAAGTTGTGGCGATCGATCGCCGCGCGGAAATCGGCGTCCCGGTGCAATGCGCGGACTTCATCCCGCTGCCCCTGGGGCGGCATGTCCGGAGTGCGGGTGTGCTCGTCCAGCGCATTCTCGGAATGACGAGCACGCTGCCTTCCGGCACCCGACACCGGTCGGACTTTCCCGGGCTGATGATCGACCGCGCGCGATTCGATCTCGCGCTCGCCGACGCCGCGCGCGTGGCGGGCGCCACCATTCGGCTGGCCACATCGTTGATCGAAGTCGATTCCCGGGCGGACGTCGTCGTCCTGCGGGACGCAGACGGGGCGTTCGCCGTGCGTTATCGGGCCCTCATCGCTGCGGACGGACCACGCTCGCGTGTCGCGGCGGCGCTCGGTCTGCCCAGGCTGGAAACCGTGGAGACGCGGCAATACACGGTTCCGCTTCGGGTCGCGAGCAGCGTCACTGGCGTGTGGCTCGCCCCGGCGTACCCTGGTGGCTACGCATGGTTGTTCCCGAAAGGCTCGGTGGCAAATCTGGGCCTCGGCATGGACACCCGGGTGGCACGCGACCTCAAACGGCCGCTCGACGAGTTGCATGCAGCGCTCGTCGCGAATGGTCGGGTCGGTCCCGAGATCCTGGCGCGCACCGGCGGCCCGATTCCGGTTGGCGGGATGCGTTCGAATCTCGCGGAGCGTAACGTCGCGCTCGTCGGTGATGCCGCGGGGCTCACGCATCCGATCACCGGAGCCGGCGTTGCCGCCGCCGTCATTTCGGGCGAAAACGCCGGAGAATCCGCGGCCCGCCACTGTGCGGGAGATGCCAGTGCCCGGCGTGCATACGATAAGGGGATACGGGATCAGTTCGACCCGAGTCTCGTGCGCGCCGTCGCGCGCCGGCGCCGGCTCGCGAGCCGCTGGCAGAGCCGCGAGGCAGGGGCGGATCGCCTGCACCGCCGCGGCTGGATCGCGTTTCCCGACTATTTCCAGGATGACGCGACGTCCGCGCTGGCGGCATAGAAAAATCATGGAGGGAATCATGCGGAAATTCGTATTTGCATCGTTCGCAATGGCGGCCATTGTCGCCGGCGCGCCGGCAGCGGCGCAGGACGCCACCTACACGGTGAAGGTCCTGACCCCGGACACGGCGCTGAAGGCGGCCCAGGCCGCGCTCAAAAAATGCCGCGACGACGGATTCCAGGTCGCGGTCGCGGTCGTGGACCGGATGGGAGTCCTGCAGGTGATGCTGCGCGATCGCTATGCGGGGCCGCACACGCCTTCGACGGCAAGCGACAAGGCCTGGACCGCCGTGAGCTTCCGCACGAATTCCGGAGAGCTCGCGAACGCTACCCAGGCCGGCAAGCCGCAGAGCGGTGTCCGGCATCGGCCGGGCGTCGTGGCAATCGGCGGCGGCCTGATGATCGAGGGCGGCGGCTCGCTGATCGGCGCAATCGGCGTATCGGGAGCGCCGGGCGGCGATGCGGACGACGTCTGCGCCGCGGCGGGTATCGCCGCGATCAAAGACAGCCTGGAGTTCTGAATGAGGCACGGAGCGGGGGCACGCATGCATGGCATGGCGCGGGCGTCGTGGCGTGTGACGCTGATCGCGACTTGCGCCTTTCTGGTTGCGGCGTGTGACAGCGGGCCGAAACAGCCGCCGCCCGACCTTCTGAAAGGTCAGCGCCAGTCCATGGAGCGCGCAAAGGGCGTGGAACAGACGCTTGAGCAATCGGCCGATCGGCGCCGCGAGGAGGCGGATCGCGCGGGCAAGTAGGGTCGGAAAGGAAAGATGAGTGCCGTGCTGAACGAAACGCAGCCGATCCGGATCTACCGGCCGGACTACCGCGTGCGCACGCCGAAAATGCGCCCGCCGGAGTACGTGCAGATGAGCACCGCCGCGGCCATCACGCTCGGGCTGATCCCCGGCAGGATGCACCGGACATCGTGCTCGAATTGCCTCAACCTGCTGGTCACTTAACCGGAGGGATGCCGCGCGAACTGCGCCTAGTGCGGGCGCGCGCGCCATCGCGGGGGAGTCGCGCGACTACGCGGAGCGGAACTTCATCCGCGTCGACTGGCCGACCGCGCGCTACGACGAGGTGATCGAGTGCGTGAAGACGGGCGGCGACAAAGGCGCCTTCGAGCGGATGTGCATCTCGATGATCACCCATCCGAGCTCCAACGCGCACACGTTCGTGCTGCTCGAGCGCTGGATGCGCGCAGTGCCGCAGGTGCCGGTCTCGATTCTGTCGAATCCCACCACCCTCGAGCGGACCGATCTCGAGCGCCTGTGCGACATGGGCGCGGAAATTTTCACCGTCGCCCTTGATGCGGTGACACCGGAAATCTTCGACCGCACGTGGGGACGCGGCGTGGACAGTCCCCACACCTGGGACGGCTACTGGCAGGCGATCGAATGGGCCGCCGATATCTTCGGGCCCGAGCGCTTCGACGCGCATCTCATCGCCGGCATGGGGGAGACCGAGCGGGAAATACTCTCGATGTGCCAGCGAATCAAGGATCGCGGCGGCCACAATCACATGTTCGCATTCCACCCGGAGCGCGGCTCGATGATGGAGAATTGGCCGGCGGTGGACCGCGGGCAATGGCGGCGGGTCCAGCTCGGCCGCATCCTCATCGGTTACCGCAATGCGCGCATCGAGGCCCGGCGTTTCGACGCCATGGGACGGGTGGTTGAATTCGGTGTCGCGGAGGACGACCTGGCCGGAATCATCGCCTCCGGCAAGCCGTTCCGGACGTCGGGGTGCCCGGGCAAACAGGACGACACGATTTCGGCATGCAACCGGCCGTTCGGCGACTCCCCGTCCGCCGACATCCTGTCGTTTCCCTTTGCGCTCGCCCGCGAGGATGTCGGCGTGGTGCGGCGCCAGATGGCCGGCGAGGACGTTGCGGCCGGCGTGATCGACGCGGGCGACTAAGCGCGGCTGCTGGCCGCATAAGGAAATTCTGTAGGGAATCCCCTTTGCAGCGGGTAGTCAAAAGGGTGTTAAATAAGCAAACTTAG
>JAABRB010000001.1 GCA_011391185.1 Betaproteobacteria bacterium | reverse complement strand
CAACGCCCAACCGGACGGTATCGGCCTGCCTTCCTTTGCCGCGACCATGATCTTGCCGCGCGCCACCTCGGACAGTGAAAGGTCGACGACCAGCGGCTCCTTGCCCTCCCGCGGAAAAACTGCGGCTATGGGGTTCGTACCGAAGAGCGGCGTCCTGCCCCCCCAGGCGGGCATCGCCGCGGGCGAATTGGTGAGCATCAGCCCGACCAGGTTCGCCCGGGCGATCGGCGCGAGATGGACCGCGCTCGCGCCCGAGTGGTGACTGTTCGTCACTCCCACGAACGCGAGACCGAGCTCGCGTGCGCGCCGAACGGCCTCCTCGACCGCAAGCGCGCACGCGGGATAGGCGAGCCCGCAACCCGCATCGACGAGCGCGGCGCCGCCACGCGCCATGACGACGCGCGGCAGGGCGCTTCCGATGGCGCGCCCATTGCGCAGATGGGCGGCGTATTGCGGCACGCGCGACACACCGTGCCCGGCGAGCCCCTGCGCATCCGCGGCAGCCAGTGCGGCGGCTGTGCATGCGGCGACGGCCGGCGACGCACCTGCGCGCTCCAGCGCCGAGCGAGCGAGTGATTCGAGTTCAGTGACAGAAAGTCTTGCCATGCATCCATCGAACCAACAAGGCATTTGCGTATCCCCTCCTTTTCAAGGAGGGGTGCCGGCGTAGCCGGCGGGGTGGTTCAGGTTTCGATCACCGCTGCCCATCACCCCGGCGCTGCGCGCCACCCCTCCTCAAAGAGGAGGGGAAACAATCTTTCCCCCACCACCCTCGCCTCACCCAGCAGACGCAAGCGCGGCGGCAACCTTGTCCGCGACCAGCATCGAAACGCGCCGGTTCGACTCCACGGTCACGCCCGCGACATGCGGAGTGAGGAGCGCATTCGGCACACCCGCGAGCGCCGACCGCGATGGGAGCGGCTCGTGGGTAAATACGTCGATCGCCGCGCCGCCGATCCGGCCAAAGCGGAGCAGCTCGGCGAGCGCCGTTTCGTCCACGATCCCGCCGCGCGCGGTATTGATCAGAATCGCGCCGCGCTTCATCCGGCCAAGCCGTTCGCGGTCGAAAAGATTGCGGGTCTCGTTCACGAGCGGCAAATGAAGCGAAACGATGTCGCTCTCCGCGATCAGGTCGTCGAGGCCCAGCCGGAGCGTGCCGAGCGCACGCCACACCGGATCGTCGGGCGAGCGCAGCGGATCGTAGGCCGCGACGCGCATCCCGAAAGCGCGCGCCTTGGTGGCGGTACGCTGCCCGACCGATCCGAACCCGACCAGACCGAGCAGCTTTCCGGCAAGCTCCCGACCCTCCGAGTATTTCGCGCGCGGCCAGTGCCCGTCCGCGACCTCTTCGCTCGCGGCGAACGCCTGGCGCAACAGCACTCCCGCCGCAAGCAGCACATACTCGGCCACGCTGTCCGCGTTGGCGCCGGTTGCCGGAATGACTTCTATTCCGCGCGCAGCGCATGCAGCGGTGTCGATGTTGTCCAGACCGACGCCGAGACGACCGACCACGCGGAGCGCGGGCGCAGCGGAAAGTACTTCCGCGTCGACCTGCGTCCGATTTCGGACGATCAATGCGCGCGCATTGCGCAACAGCGCGAGGAGTCCAGGCCGGTCATCAACCAGTCGGGGATCGATCAGGACCTGGAAGCGGGCGGTAAGCGTCGCGACCGCCGCCTCGTCCATGAATTCGCTGATGACAATCTCCGGCATCTGCGCAGCTCTTCCCTAGAATTCGTCTCAAGAACAGATCGCCCCGGGACGGCCGGGGGTTTACACGGGGGAGGTCGCCCCGTGCGGCCCGCAAGTGAAGTACTGCCGAATCGTGCCACCACCATGGTGAAATTGGCTACGCGCTCTCGTAGAGGCGCGTCAGCACGAACTCGCGGTGGCCGAGCGCCTCGGCGGCGGTAAGCCGCCCGTTCGCGGTGCGCAGCAGGCAGTCGAGGAGCGCGTCACCGGCCTGGTCGGGCGACATCTCGCGGCGGAGCAGCCCGGAGACGTCCACGTCGATGTGCTCGGTCATCGTGCGCACCGTGCGCGGATTCGCGCAGAGCTTGATCACCGGCAGGATCGGATTGCCGATGACGTTTCCCTGACCGGTCGGAAAGAGATGCACGGCAAATCCCGAAGCAGCGCACAGCGTCACCATCTCGGCTGCGGCTGACGATGAATCCATGAACCAGAGGCCCGGACCGGTCGGCGCTTCGGCCTTGTCGAGCACGCCGTCGACCTTGCACTTGCGGCCGATCTTCTGGATGTTGCCGAGCGCCTTTTCCTCGATCGTGGTGAGCCCCCCGGCAATGTTCCCCTTGGTCGGCTGCGACTCGGAAAGGTCGCTCGTCTTGTGGCGGTTCACGACCTCCTGGTAGCGGTTGAACATCGCCATGAACTGCTCGCGTACCGCAGGCGTGCGACAGCGCTCCGCGACCAGGTGCTCGCCACCGGTCAGCTCGGTCGTCTCACCGAAAACCAGCGTCGTGCCATGTGGATAGAGCTTGTCGAACGCGTTGCCGACCGTGGGATTGGCGCCGCAGCCGGAGGTCGTGTCCGATTCGCCGCACTTCGTCGAGACCCAGAGCTCCTTGATCGGAGACTCCTCGCGACGCAGCTCGGAGGCCCACTGAACGTATTCCCGAGCGGCCCGCGACGCGCGCATGATCGTGTCGTGATCGCCGTGCAACTCGATCCCGAACCCGGTGACGGGCTTGCCGGTCTTCGCGATCCCATCGACCACGCGCTTCGTCCAGCCCGCCTCGATGCCGATCACCACCACGGCGGCGACGTTCGGGCTCGCGCCCGTTCCGATCAGGGTGCGAAAGTGCAGATCGAGATCTGCGCCGAATTGCAGGCGCCCGTACGGGTGTGGCAACGCCATCGCGCCCTTGATGCTGTACGCAACCGCCTCGGCTGCCGCATTCGAGAGGTCATCGACCGGCAGGATGATGACGTGGTTGCGCGCGCCGACGCGGCCGTTCTCGCGCCGGTAGCCCCGGAAGGCAGCCTTGGAAAGGTCGATGCTCATCCTCGGAAATCCTCGGTTCTTGCCGCGCTGTCAGGCTCGGTGTCGCGCTCGATGCCGGGCCGTGCCCGGATCGATTCCCGGGCGCCACGCTCGCGACGCCCATGACGGCGTTACCAGCGTTTGGTCTTGATGTTGTGCACGTGGGCGTGCTCGCCGACCTTGATCGGCGCAACGACGCGACCGATGTCCACACCGTACTTGATGACCGTGTCCCCGTCCTTCAGCGCACGGATTGCGAGCTTGTGCCCGATCGGGATGTCCTGCTGGGCCCTGACCTTGAGCGTCTTGTCCTGGTCCATGATCCAGCCTTCGAGATCCTGGCCGGAACGGATGCCCTCCACCACGACGACGCCGACCGAGTCGTTCTCGTCATGCACAACGAAATGGATCATGCAGTCGCTCCCCCGGGTCGCGCACGCATGAAAGCGCGTATCGATCTTGTCGGTCGAACACTCATTTGCACTTGAGATTCGCCTGCGAGTTCGTGATCGGCTTGCTGCAGTCCTGCTCGTTGATCGCGCGGCCTTCGAGCATCGGCGTGTACAGCGAAGGGCGCCATTCACCGCTCTCCTGGAGCATCGCGGCATAGATTGCGACGCCGGTCGCCACCGCCATGATGTTCGCGGCGGCCGTGCCCAGCGAGACGCTGACGAAGAGGCCCGTCCCTCCGGCGACGACCGTCCCGGTGGACGCAGCCGCACTCCCGGTGCCGACCCCGGACGCCGCCGCAGCCGTCCCGCCATAGCTTGCGCCCATCGCATAATCCCAGCTGCAACCGCTCACGCTGCCACAAAGCAACGCTGCCGCGAGCAGGCGGCACGCGAGCCGGGAAGTGATCCGGGACGCGACTTCTTGACGGCTCATGCGTCGTATTCTAGCCTGACCCCCGCCGCCACGCCCAGCGCACGGACGCAATTGCTAGAATGGCGTTCGCGCTTACGCCTGCCCCGGAGTAACCATGCAGAAGCCCTTCGAGATCGTCCCGGCGAAGAAGGCCGACTTTGTCGCCTCGCGCACCGACAAGTACTTCACCAAGTCGCGCGCCGTCGTCGAGCGCTTCGGCGATCGCACCGTCACCTACGGGGTGTTCATGCGCAGGCGGGTCATCTGCGCGATCAGTCCGGCGATCGAGCTGCTGCGCGAGTACTACCCGGCCGACGCAACGCCGCTCAGCATCACGCGCAACTACGAGGAAGGCGCGTTCGTTCCGGACCAGAAGCCGATTTTCACTTACACCGGCTCCTACGCCCGCCTGCTCGAGCTGGAGACGCTGGTGCTGCAGCGGGTGGGCACCGCCTGCGTATCGGCGTACAACGCCCACCGGATGTCGATGAATCTCCCGAAAACCGCATTCATCGACATGCACGCCCGGCACGCCACGGGTGACGACATGAGCCTGCTCGCGGCATACGGCGCTTCGGTCGGAACCCGCATCGCCAAGCTCACCGGAGCGGCCGGTTTCGTCGGATCCTCCCAGGATCTCACCGCGCCGTACTACGGCCAGACGGCGGGCCTCGGCACGATGCCGCACAGCCTGATCGGCTACGCCGGGTCCACGCTGCGCGCGGCACAGATGTACGTGGAGACATTCCCGCGCGACAATCTGACGGTCCTGATCGACTACTTCGGCAGGGAGTACGCCGATGCGCTGGAGGTCTGCCGCTGGTGGTACAAGGAGCACCTGCCCAGCCTGCCCTCCGCCGACCGGACGCTGTCACTGCGCATCGATACGCATGGCGACCGGTTTGCCGAGGGGCTGACTTACGACGATTCGGTGGACATCCTCGCCAACTGGCTGCACGTCCTCAACGAGTACGAGGCGGTGCGCAACGTGATGGGCGAGGAGGCCTTCGACGCGGACACGCTCAACATCGTGAAGGATCGTGTGCGCCGCGTCCTGTTCGGCACAGGTGTGTCCGTGGCCGCCGTGATCAAGCTGCGGCAAACACTCGATCAGGCCGGCTTCAATGCCGCCCGGATCGTCGCGTCGTCCGGTTTCAACCTGTTCAAGTGCAAGATGTTCGGCAACGCCCGCGCGCCGGTCGACGTCATCGGCACCGGATCATTCATCCCCGACCCGTTCGCCGATACGTATGCGACCGCCGACGTGTTCCTCTACGACGGCGTGCCGAACGTGAAGCTCGGCCGCGAGAAGCTCTTCCTGGGCCTCAAGCCATGACCTACAAGTCGATCCTGGTGCACGTCGACGAGACAGCGCGCTGCGCGGCGCGACTGGATGCGGCGTTCGGACTGGCCCGCGCGTTCGACGCCCACGTCACGGCCCTCGCGCTCACGCCGGACGTATCCGTCCCGGCCTCGGTAGAGGTTTCGTACGGGCCCGAGCTGGCTGCGGCACATGAACGCGCCGCCCGCGACACCCTGGATCCGGTGAAGACCGGGTTCGCGCAACGCGCCCAGCGCGCCGGCGTGACGTCGACCGAATGGCGCGAGGCGCGCGGCGACGCCGTGGCCGCGGCGGCGTTGCATGCCCGTTATGCTGACCTCCTGATCGTCGGCCAGCCCGATCCGCGTGACGCCCGATCGCAGCCCGTCCGGGGCTTCCTGGAGCACCTGATCCTGAACGCCGGCAGGCCGGTACTGGTGATTCCCTACGCGGGCAAGTTCGATGGAATCGGATCCAAGGTGCTCGTGGCGTGGAACGCCTCCCGCGAGTCGACCCGAGCCGTCACCGACGCGATTCCGCTCCTCGAGCGCGCCAAGAGCGTGGCGGTCGTCGTGATCGACCCACAGGACGCCGCGGGGCTTCACGGTGACGCGCCCGGCGCGGATATCTCTCTCTACCTCGCGCGGCATGGCGTCAAGGCCGAGGCCCATCCGACGCGATCCGGCAAGGTCGATATCGGCGACGTGCTCCTTTCGCGCGCAGCGGACATGGGTGCCGACCTGATCGTGATGGGCGCATGGGGCCATTCCCGCGTGCGCGAGCTCATCCTGGGCGGGGCCACCCGCAGCCTGCTCGAACAGATGACCGTGCCGGTCCTGCTTTCGCACTGAGCCCGCGGGCCCGGCCCGCGCGGCGCTACGCAGCAGCGCGCAGCCGGGCGAATGCCGCATCGAGGTCGGCGACCAGGTCCTCCGGCGCCTCGAGGCCGGCATGGATTCGGATCAGCGGTCCAGCATGCGGCCATGGCGCGACAGTCCGAAACCCGGCGAGGTCGACCGGAACGACCAGGCTCTCGTAGCCGCCCCACGACGCGCCGATCCCGAACAGCGCGAAGCCGTCGAAGAACGCCTCCAGTGCGGGACGCCCGATCGGCTTGAGCACCACACCGAACAACCCGCACGCGCCACGAAAGTCACGCTTCCACAAGGCGTAGCCCGCATCGCCCGGCAGCGCCGGGTGCAGGATGCGCGCCACTTCCGGCTGCTTGCCGAGCCACTCAGCGAGCGCGAGCCCGGTCTCCCAGTGCCGCTTCAGCCGAATGTGCATCGTGCGCAACCCGCGTTGCGCGAGGTAGATGTCGTCCGGCGCCGCGCACTGCCCGAGCGCGTAGGTCGCCTGCATGAGCGCCGGCCACGCCTGCTCGTTCGCGGTTGCCGTGCCCAGGATGAGATCGGAGTGCCCCCCGACGTACTTGGTCGCCGCCTGCACCGATACGTCCACGCCGTGCTCGAACGCCCGGAAGTGGAGCGGCGTGCCCCACGTATTGTCCAGAATGACCACGGCGTTGTGCCGGTGCGCGACCGCCGCGATGGCCGGCACGTCCTGCACCTCGAACGTGAGCGACCCGGGTGACTCGACGAATATCACACGGGTGTTCGGGCGCATCAGGGCGTCGATGCCGCTTCCGATCAGGGGATCGTAGTAGGTCACTTCCACGCCCAGCCGGGTCAACATGCCGTTTGCGAACCGTCGCGTCGGACCGTACACGCTGTCGGTGACCAGGACGTGATCGCCCGCCTTCACGAACGCGAGTATCG
Source organism: Betaproteobacteria bacterium (assembly GCA_011391185.1). Next base: position 34,479 of record JAABRB010000001.1, on the reverse strand, counting down.
GCACGACGCACGCGGCCAGGCCGGACGGATACACGATCGCCCGGTGGCCGCCTTCGATCTCGGCCAGCGCGTCCTCGAGCGCGCGCGTCGTCGCGGTGCCGGTCAATCCGTAGAAGGTCCCGGGAAGATCCTGCGCACGCCGCCGGCGCTTCTCCTCCCATTCCACGAGATTGCGCGACAGCACCGTCGAGGCGTGCAGCACGGGCGGATTGACGACGCCCTCGAAACGCTGGGGGTCACGCCCCGCGTGAACGATCTTGGTTTCGTCGCGCATGCGTCCAGTTTCCTCCCTGTTCAGGACGGGAATTCTGACAGCAGACGGCCGAACGCGCGTGCTGGCCCAGGAACGGTGGGGCGGGCACGTATTCGGCGGGTCCGGCTGCCGAGGAACCGGCAACCAGTGTTGCCGGGCCGACGATGCCGAACCGGGGCGCACCCGGCACATGGCGACCTCCCGGTCGGGCGAGTGTGTGTTAGTCGCCCGACCGGTCCCATCCATGGCCGGTTTCCGTGATCAATTCAACGCCGGCACTTCGGCGCGCCGGCCGGCCATGGCCCGCGGCCACGAACCGGCGCGATTTTTGCAGCATGTGCGGTCCGATGGATCGGCGCAAATCGCCGCTCCCGCGCAACCAGGCACATGTTCAGATCCGACACCACTGCAAGCGACGATATCGCGGCGCTCGTGCATGCCGAGCAGGTCGCGACGCTCTATCGCCTCGCGCCGTTCACGCTGGCGATGTCGATCGTGGCGGCGACATTCACCTGGCTGCTCCTGGACGTGGCCGGTGCAGCGACATCACTGCTGGCGTGGATGCTCGCGCACCATGCCGTGATCATCGTCCGCTTTGCGCTGGTCCGGGCCTACCGCCGAGCGGCGCCCGCACCCGCGGATGCCGGGCGCTGGGCGACGCTCTTCGTCGTGGGCACGATCGCGACGGGTGCGGCGTGGGGATTGGTCGGCACGATCGTCCGTCCGCCCGAAGGCCACGCCCTGGCGGGCGTCGCGATCGTGATCATCTTTGCAGTGGCCGCGGTAGGCCTCTTCACCCTCAGCGTCCTGTTCTCGGCGTATGCCGGTCTCGTCGTCCCGGCGCTTGCTCCCGCGCTCGTCTCGCTCATGATGTCCGGCGAGCCGAGCGATCGCAGCTACGGCATCGTCGTCGGGGTCTTCCTGTTCGTCGCGCTCGCCAATGTGCGCCGCGCGGCCAGAAGTTTCGCCGAATCCCTGCGACTGCGGATCGAAATCGTCCGCACGGCGGAGGAGCGCGAGCAGGCACGCGAAGCTGCGGAGGCGGCAAGCCGCGCAAAGTCGCAGTTCCTCGCCAACATGAGCCACGAGATCCGCACGCCGATGAACGGAATCGTGGGCATGGCCGAGCTGCTTGCCGCGACGCGGCTGGACGCGCGCCAGCACCGATACCTCGACGGCGTACAGCGCTCCGCGGCGAGCCTGCTCGAGCTCATCGACGACGTCCTCGATCTGTCCAAGGTCGAAGCAGGACGCGTCGAGCTCCACCCGGTCGATTTAGACCTGCGCGCCACCCTGGAGGAGATCGTGGAGCTCCTGCGGGTTCGCGCGGATGCCAAGGGGCTCGCGCTGGAACTGGCGGTTGCCCCGGAGTTGCCCGAGGTCGTCCGCGGGGACGCGTTGCGTCTGCGGCAGGTCCTGACGAATCTCGTGGGCAATGCGATCAAGTTCACCGAGCGGGGGAGCGTGCGCATCTCGGCCACCGTGGCCGAGTCGGGTGATCCCCTCTTGGTGCAATTCGCCGTGACCGACACGGGAATCGGACTGACGGCGGAGCAGACTTCCCGGGTCTTCGAGGCATTCACCCAGGGTGACGCCTCGCACGCGCGCAAGTACGGCGGGACCGGGCTGGGACTGACGATTTCCCGGGATCTCGTGGAGCTGATGGGCGGCGAAATCAGCGTCACGAGCCAACCGGATCTTGGCTCGAACTTCCGGTTCACCGCGCGCTTCGATCACTCGGTCGTGCCGGCGTCCGCATTGAAGCCGGCAGGCACCAAACCGCTTGCCGCGCTCGCGGGACACGTCCTGCTGGTCGAGGACAACGACCTCAACCGCGAGGTGGCGCTCGGCATGCTCGAAATTCTCGGGTTGCAGGTCAGCGTCGCCGAGAACGGCACCGATGCGGTGCAAGCGGTTGCGCGCCATCGATTCGACCTCGTGCTCATGGACTGCCAGATGCCGGAAATCGACGGTTTCGAGGCGACGCGCCGCATCCGGGAACAGGCGGCCGCCACGAGAGCGCCGCGGGTGCCCATCGTCGCGCTCACGGCAAACGTGGTGCAGGGCGATCGTGAACGTTGCCTTGCCGCCGGCATGGACGGATATCTGTCCAAGCCCATTCGCGCGACGGATCTGCATGCGGCAATCCGGCCCTGGCTGGCGATCCATGACGAGGCCTCCCGTGCGGACGCACGGCACACGGAATCACGATCTCCGGCTCAAACCGACGCTGCGCCCGACGTGGACCCGACCCAACTCGATCACGCGGCGCTCGAGCCGCTGCGGGCCATGCAGCGGCCGGGAAACCCCGACATGGTCGCTTCGGTCGTCAATCTTTTCGTGGAACGCTCCTCCGCGCTGTTCGAATCGCTCGTCACGGCCGCCGTGGCCGGCGATGCCGTGGTGGCTCGACGCCTCGCGCACACCCTCAAGTCGAACTGCATGCACGTCGGTGCAACCGGCCTCGCGGTATTGTTCAAACGCGCCGAAGTGGCCGCGGACGAAAGGGACTTCACGTCCGTCACGCGTCTGGTGACCAGGATCGCGCCCGCACTCGCCGCGGTGCGCGAGAGCCTCAGGGCGGCGCATGCGTCCGTCGGACCCGACGCCGCCCGCGCGAATATGAGAATTGTTGCGAATGGACGCTGACCGCATGGCCGGCACGGTGCTTCTCGTCGACGACGACGATCTGGACCGCTTTCTGGTCCGGCTATTGCTGGACTCGGCCGGATATCGGGTACTGGAGGCACCGTCCGCCGAAGCAGCCCTGGAGATGATGGGAAGCGCCGGCAGTCCGGACGCCCTCGTGGTCGACTACGTGATGCCCGGCATGGACGGCGCCGAGTTCTGCCGCAAGGTACGCACGCATGCGACGCTCCGGCACGTCCCGATCGTGATGCGGACCGGCCTCGAGGATCCGCGCATCGATGCCCTCGCACTGGATGCGGGGGCAAACCGACTGCTCGCCAAGTCTGGCGATCCTTCGCCGCTGCTCGCCGCGCTGGCGCAGACAATTGGTACGTCAAGGGGTACGTCAAGGGGTACGTCAAGGGGAACGTCAGACAACTGACGGTCGCGCGCTCGTCGCATCGACCGTCGACTCGTGGCGGAAACACGACGCGCGCATCAGGGCCTGGTGCCGGCTAGAGGAATCGAACCCCTGACCAACTGATTACAAATCAGCTGCTCTACCAGCTGAGCTAAGCCGGCACGCCCGCGGGATTATACCCAGCACCTCTCCGCGACCGGCTCGACGCGGGGATTGGCAGCCCGCGTCAGTGGCGCACGACTCCGGACTCGAAAGCCCTGCGTGCCGGCGTAAACGCGCGAAAACTGCGCCTCCGAAAACTCAGACGCCCGGCGGGCCAGGCCCGGCGGGCGTCCGGACGAAACGCTCGAGGTTACTTGAGGTGCTTGTTGATGTGCTTGGTCATCTCGAACATCGAGACCTGACGCTTGCCACCGAAGAGCTCGCGCATCTTCTCGTCGGCATTGATCATGGTGCGCTTGATCGCATCCTGCAGCTTGTTCTTCTTGATGTATTCCCAGATCCGCTTGGTGACCTCGGTGCGCGGCATCGGACGATTGCCGATGATCGAGCCGAGAACGTCACTCGGGTTCATCGGCTTCATGAACGCCGCATTCGGCTTGCGCTTCGCTCCGGTCTTCTTCGCGACTTTGCGTCCGGCCGGGCTCTTCCTCACGACTTTCTTGACGGACTTCTTCGCCGCCTTTTTCGCTGACTTCTTTTTCGTGGCCATGCACTTCTCCCGTAGATGGTTATCGGTGTCGGGCCCTCCTCCGGGCGACCGGCGCGGGCTCGCCGTATTCTACCCACGTGTCATGGGAAATTGCACCCCCTTTGAAGGGAAATCTTGGAGGGCACGCAACTGTCTCCCGACTCGCGCGAGCGTGGCGCACGGGCCGCTTCCGCCCGCGCGCGGGCGGAATTCAGGGTCGCGCGCGCCTCGACGCGCGCGCCGCGCGATGCAGAAGTGGACAACGAGCGCCCTCGGCAGCCGCACGCGACGGCCATCGTACAGGTCGCACAGGGGCACATTCCCGCGTGTTCGCACGGGGGCGCTCGGCAGCTAAGATGGTGATGTAAAACGACTCTGAGGGTCTCGCCCCGCGCGAGATGCGCCCGGCGAAACGATGGCTCGCCCGCATGATCCGCCAGCTACTTGACTCGCCTCAATGCGGGACGCCCCGGGGCAGGCCGGGCTGGTGGATCGGATGGATCCAGGGGCCCATCTGAGTTGTCGTCGGTGCGCGACACCGAACCCTCGTCTGTCGCCGCCGGCCGGTCCTCCTCGAGCTCGAAAGTGAGGCCCTGACCATTCTCGCGCGCGTAAATCGCCACCACGCGCGATACCGGAATCCGGACCTCCCGTGCCACGCCATCGAACCGCGCCGAGAGCTCGATCGTTTCGTTGCCCATCTTCAGGCGGCTGGTCGCGAGCGGCCCGATGTTCAGTACGATCTCCCCGTTGCGCACATGCTCGACCGGTACGCTGGTCGCGGAATCGACCACTACGGACACATAGGGCGTATAGCCGTTGTCCACGCACCACTCGTACAGCGCGCGCAGAAGGTAAGGCTTGGTAGGGGTCGGGTCGGACATCGCTAGTGCGGCGAAACATGGCGACACGGCGGTGCGAACGCCCTCCCGGGCGGCGCCGGCACCGCCGGCAGTATCACTTGCGCATGACTTTCTCGGCGGGCGTCAGCGCGTCGATGAAAGCGGGACGGCTGAAGATCCGCTCCGCATACTTCATCAAAGGAGCTCCCGATTTCGGCAGGGCCACATTGTAGAAATCCAGCCGCCAAAGCAGCGGGGCGAGCGCCACGTCGAGCATGGAGAACTCGTCGCCGAGCATGTACTTCTGCTTGGTGAAAACCGGCGCAAGCTCGGTCAGCCGGTCGGCGACCTGGCTGCGCGCCTTTTCCTGGTGCTTGGCGTTGCCGTTCTCGATCAGATCCACCTGGCTGAACAGCTCCACTTCGAAGCTGAAGAGAAACAGGCGCGCCCGCGCGCGCATGACCGGGTCCGCCGGCATCAGCTGCGGATGCGGAAACCGCTCGTCGATGTACTCGTTGATGATGTTCGCCTCATAGAGAATGAGGTCGCGCTCGACGAGCACCGGAAGACGGTTGTACGGATTCATTACCGCAATGTCTTCCGGCTTGTTGAACATATCCACATCGATGATCTGGAAATCCATGCCCTTCTCGTAGAGGACGATGCGGCAACGCTGCGAGAACGGGCACGTGGTGCCTGAGTACAGGTTCATCATGATTCGGTCCTTGCGAAGCGAGAGCGGCTGATCGCTCCGGATGTGAGGGTGTCGTGGCGGAGGCGTGATTCGGAATTTTGCGTCCGAGGCTCGCCTCCATCGGCTCGGCCGCACGGCGGAAGGCGGCGGCGCGATCGCCGCCTCCCGATGTCCGGAAGCAACTAGTGCACGTCCTTCCAGTACTCCTTGTAGAGCAGGTACGAGAGCACGATCAGTATGCCGACGGCAAAGAGCACGAACACGCCGAGCTGTTTGCGCTTCGTCTGAATGGGCTCGCCGATCCAGACCAGGAAATTCACGAGGTCACGAACGGTGCGGTCATACTCGGCAACACTCTGCGTGCCAGGCCGAACAGTCTCGAACTTCACCGACTTCAGCACGCCGCCGTGCCCGTCGCCGACTTCCTTGCCGTCCCGGGTAACCGGCGACACCCTCCTGACGCGCTCGCCCTGCAGCTGCCACAGAGCATGTGGCATGCCGACGTTCGGATACACCGTGTTGTTCCAGCCGGTGAGCGTTGAGGGGTCGCGATAGAAGCCGCGCAGATACGAATACAGCCAGTCGGCACCGCGCGAGCGTGCAATGACCGACAGATCGGGGGGCGCGACGCCGAACCATTCCTTCGCATCCTTCGCGGGCATCGCCGTGCGCATGTACTCACCAATCTTCTCGCCCGTGAATATGAGATTGTCCTGCACCTGCGTATCGGTGAGGCCAATCTCGAGCAGCGCGTTGTAGCGCACCAGTGCGGCGCCGTGGCAACTCAGGCAGTAGTTCACGTACGTGCGTGCTCCGGACTGCAGGCTTGCGACATTCGACACGTCGGCGTTCGCCGGATCGAGGACGACATTCGTCTCCGCCGCCTTGGATGGTGCCGCAAGCGCGAGCGCAATGACGAGGCTCGCGAGCGGAGCGGCGAAACCGCGGGTCAACATGAGGGTGAAAAGACGGCCGCTCATTTGGTTACTCTCTCCGGCTCGGACCGGTAGCTGTCCCAGCGCGAGTACCAGGGCATCAGGAAAAAGAACGCGAAGTAGACGAGCATGCAGATCTGCGCGACCAGCGTGCGCCCGGGTGTGGGCGCCAGTACGCCCAGATAGCCCAGAATGAAGAACGACACGACGAACAGAGCAAGAGCGGTGCGATAGATCGGCCCGCGGTAGCGGATCGACTTGACCGGCGACTGGTCCAGCCAAGGCAGCGCAAAAAAGACCATCACTGACACGCCCATGAACACCACGCCCCACACCTTGGCGTCCAGGGTGAAGAACCCGACGATCATCGTGACGGCCGCGACCGCTATCGCGCCCCGCAAGCCGCTCGATCGCACGCGCAGCATCGTCATGATCGCCATCACTGCCACGCCGATCGCGATCACCCACATGATGCTGTCCGTCGTCGCGCGCAGCACCGAGTAGTACGGCGTGTAGTACCAGACTGGCGCGATGTGCGCCGGGGTCTTGAGCGGATCGGCGGGGATAAAATTGTTGTACTCGATGAAGTAACCGCCCATCTCGGGCGCGAAGAACATGATGATCGAGAAGACCAGCAGGAAGACCATCACTCCGTAGATATCCTTGACCGTGTAGTACGGATGGAAGGGGATCCCGTCGAGCGGAATGCCCCGCGCGTCCGTGTGCTTCTTGATTTCCACTCCGTCGGGATTGTTCGATCCAGTCTCGTGCAACGCGATGAGATGCGCCGCAACGAGCCCCAGCATGACGAGCGGAATGGCGATGACGTGCATCGCGAAGAACCGGTTGAGCGTGGAGTCGGAGATGACGTAATCGCCACGGATCCAGATCGCGAGGTCCTCCCCGATCAGCGGAATCGCGCCGAACAGGTTGACGATCACCTGCGCGCCCCAGTAGGACATCTGGCCCCACGGCAGCAGATAGCCGAAGAATCCCTCGGCCATCAGGCTGAGAAAGATGAGGCAGCCGAAAATCCAGGTGAGCTCGCGCGGTTTGCGGTACGAGCCGTACAGCATCGCCCGGAACATGTGCAGATACACGACGATGAAGAAGGCCGAGGCGCCAGTCGAATGCATGTAGCGGATCAGCCAGCCCCAGGGCACCTCACGCATGATGTACTCGATGGAGGCGAACGCCAGCAATGCGTCGGGCTTGTAGTGCATGGTGAGAAAGATGCCGGTCACGATCTGGATGACCAGGGCCAGCAGGGCAAGCGAGCCAAAGAAGTACCAGAAATTAAAGTTCTTCGGTGCGTAGTACTCGGCGATTTGCGTATTCCACAGAACGGTCAGTGGGAATCGCGCGTCGATCCAGTTTAGCGTCCGGCCGAGCACGCTCGCGTTGTTGTAGGCCGGGGCCTTTGATTCAGCCATCGGTCAGGCTCCTTTACTGTCTTCGCCGATGATGATGCTGGTGTCGGACACGTACTTGTACGGCGGGACCACCAGGTTGTCGGGCGCCGGCATGTTCTGGTAGACGCGCCCCGCGAGGTCGAACAGCGAACCGTGGCATGGACAAAGAAAGCCGCCTTGCCAGTCCGAGCCGAGCTCGCCCACCGCGAACTTGTCGATCGGCGAGCAGCCGAGATGCGTGCAGATGCCGATGACGACGAGCACCTCGGGCTTGAGCGAGCGCGTCTCGTTCGCGGCGTATGGCGGTTGGTTCGGCCGCTTGGAATCGGGATCCGAAAGTTTCGATTTCACTTTGGCGAGGTCGTCCAGCATCTGCTTGGAGCGCCGGATGATCCAGACCGGCTTGCCGCGCCATTCGACGATCATCTGCTTTCCGGGCTCGAGCCCGCTGATGTCCGCCTGCACCGGTGCACCCAGCGCCTTCGCGCGCTCGGAGGGCGACCAGCTATCGAGAAACGGCCACGTCGCCGCGGCCGCCACTGCACCGCTCGCCGCGCACGTGCCGATGATCAGGTTTCGCCGGCCGGGGTTCATCGGGCGCGACGTGTCCCACGATGCGCCGCCAGGGCCCTTGACTGTTCCTTCCGCTGATTCGCTCATGAGGGGAAGACGCTCCAGAATGGTGTATGAATCCGTCAAAGCGCCGAATTATACCGGAGCACCCCGGGCAAAACCAAATTTTCTTCGCCAACCCACTGAAAGCACAAATAAAATACATCCGACTCGAAACCAGTCCGGCGCAGCGGCGGCGCGTGTTACGCGCGCGAACGCGCCACGTTTGCGCACTACAATGCTGTGACCATGTCCCTGCGCACCTTCTGGCTGATCTTTGCCCAGACCGCGACCATCGCGCTCGGCATCCTGTTCGTGGTCGCGATACTGCGACCTGAATGGCTTCCGGGTCGAAACGGGCCGCCGTCACGCGTCGCAATCAGTGAAGCGCCGCGCGCGCCGGAAGACGGTATCGCCGCGCCGGCCGTTTCCGCGGCGTCATACAGCACGGCGGTGCGCCGCGCGTTGCCCTCCGTGGTCCACATCTTCACCTCGCGCGAGTTGAAATCCCCGCGCAATCCGTTCTTCGACGATCCGGTGTTCCGGCAATTCTTCGGCGACGCGCTTGAGGGCGCCCCGCGCCGGGCGGCCGGGCTCGGCTCGGGGGTCATCGTCAGCCCGTCGGGATACGTCATTACCAACAACCACGTCGTGGAGGGCATGGACGAAATCGATATCGCACTGAACGACGGCAAGAAGTTCAGGGCGCGAATCGTGGGGACCGACCCCGAGACCGATCTCGCCGTGCTCAAACTGGACGCCGAAAATCTTCCGGCAATCACCCTGGGAAACCTCGACCGGGTACAGGTCGGCGACGTCGCCCTGGCGATCGGGAACCCGTTCGGCGTCGGTCAGACCGTCACGATGGGGATCGTCAGCGCGCTGGGCCGCTCGGGGCTTGGCATCACCACTTACGAGAACCTCATCCAGACCGATGCAGCCATCAATCGCGGCAACTCGGGCGGCGCGCTGGTCAACGCCGCCGGGGAGCTGATTGGCGTCAATACGGCGATCCTCTCGCCGAGTGGCGGGTCGCTCGGCATCGGCTTCGCCGTACCGGTCTCCATGGCGCGCGAGGTCATGGAGCAAATCATCGCGACGGGGAGCGTGACACGCGGCTTCATCGGCGTCGAGGCGCGGGAGCTCACGCCCGATCTCGTCGATTCGCTCAAGCTTGCCAGCCGGGCCGGCGTACAGATCGCGGGGCTGGTGCCGGACGGGCCCGCGGACCGCGCCGGCGCGAAGGTGGGCGACATCCTGCTCGCCATCGAAGGCAAGCCGATCACCAACCCGCACACCATGCTCGATACCGTTGCCAAGCTGCATCCGGGGAACGCCGCGACGATGCGGCTCCACCGCGGGACGCGCGACATCGACGTGCGCCTCACGGTCGGTACGCGCCCGAAGCCGGCGCGACCGCGATGACGGCCGGCGCGGCTCGGCCCTACTTCGAATCCCGGCTGTCGCTCTCGGCCTGATCGAGTTCGCGCTCCATCTCCGAGTCGCTCGGCGCTTTCCAGTCAGTCTGGCCCGGCGGCTTGGCGAAAAACCGCGCCATGATGATGCCCAATTCGTAGAGCAGACACATCGGTATCCCCAGTGCGAGCTGCGATACCACGTCGGGCGGCGTCACGATCGCTGCGACGACGAAGGCGCCGACGATGAAGTACGGGCGGAACTCCTTCAGCTTCTCGATCTGCACGACACCCAGCCGCACGAGGACGATCAGCGCCACCGGGACCTCGAACGAGAGGCCGAACGCGAGGAACATGGTCAGAACGAACGACAGGTACTGCTCGATGTCCGGCGCCGGCGTGATGCTCTTCGGCGCAAACGCGGCGATGAACTTGAATACCTGGCCGAAGACGAAGAAATAGCAGAACGCGACGCCGGAGAGAAACAGCAGCGTGCTCGTGATGATGAGCGGAACCACCAGGCGCTTCTCGTGCATGTAGAGTCCCGGTGCAACGAACGCCCAGGCCTGATACAGCACGTACGGCAGCACCAGGAAGAACGCGGCCATCCCGGTCACCTTGATCGGCGTGCCGAAAGGGCTTACCACCCCGGTCGCGATCATCGTTGTTCCCGCGGGCAACTGCTGGATCATCGGGAGCGCGAGCAGGTCGTAGATTTCGCCCGGGCCGGGGTAGATGAAGAGCGCCACGAACACGACTCCGATGGCAATGAGCGCGCGCAGCAGGCGGTCACGCAGCTCGACCAGATGGGAGACAAACGTGTCCTGCTGAAAATCCTGCTTGGACGACCGCTTCGAGTCCATGTCTACCGCCCCCGGTCAGGCCTTGGCCTGCGCGTCTGACGCAGCCTTGTCCGGCACCGGGGCGTCTGTCGCCCCGGCTTCAGGCCCGGTCCCCTCCGGTGCGCCCGGCGCGGTACCGGCGTCCGCCGTGCTCCCGGGTGGAGCAATCGATCGGTTGAGCGTGTCCTCCGTGCTGCGCAGCTCGTCGCCCACCGATTTCTCCACGGAACGCGCGGCGTCCTCGAACTCGGTCTTCATCTTGCGCAGCTCTTCGAGCTCGACCTCGCGGCTGATATCGGCCTTGACGTCGTTGACGTAGCGCTGCAGGCGCCCGAACAGGGCCCCCAGCGTTCGCGCCACTTTGGGCAGGCGCTCCGGTCCGATGACCAGCAGCCCCACGAGCATGATGATGAAGAGCTCGGAGAATCCGATGTCGAACATGGCCGGTGGGTCGGAGCGGCTGGAAGGCGGTTAAGTGGGGAAAAAAAGACGCCGGGTCGCCCCGGCATCCGTATGAATCGATTCCTGCCTGCGCGCGTGTCAGGCCTTAGTATGCGATTCCTTCTTGACCTCGCCGTCGATCGTGTGTCCGCCCACCTGCTGTGAGGGAGGCGCCGGCGAATCCTCGTTACCGCCGGCCTTCACGCCGTCCTTGAATCCGCGTACCGCACCGCCCAGATCCGCGCCGATGTTCCGCAGCTTCTTGGTGCCGAACACCAGAACCACGATCAGCAGGACGATCACCCAGTGCCAGATGCTGAATGAACCCATGACAGCTCTCCTACGCTCCGCTTCCGCACCAGCTGCTCCGCCGCGCAGAAGAAGTGAACCAAACCATGCCAGGCGATGGTATCCGCGCTATCCCACGCGCATCCGATCGAATCCACGCTGAATCCACGGTAATCGACGCAAAATCCACGCTATTTCCGCCTCACGATCATCGGCGGCAGCGTCTGCGGGCCGCCGAGGATGTGGATATGCACATGATACACCTCCTGCCGCCCGATTCGCCCCGTATTGATGATGGTGCGAAAGCCCTCGGCACACCCCTGCTCGAGGGCGAGCTTTCCGGCCATCGCCAGGCATTTTCCGAGCACCGGCGCGTGGCTCGGGTCGGTCTCGGCGAGGGACGGAATGTGCACCTTGGGAATGATCATGAAGTGGACCGGCGCGACGGGATTGATGTCGTGAAACGCCAGGAGATCCGCGTCCTCGTAGACCTTCTTCGCCGGAATCTCTCCCCGGACGATCTTGCAAAAAATGCAGGTTTCCAAGCTTGCTCCCAACCGGTTGTCGAAAATGACCGTGCGACCCGGCTCAGTCGCCACGCTCCGCCTCGACGCGAATCCCGCCCTGGCGTGCGGCCTTTTCGTCGATGCCTGAAATGCCCTCGCGACGGCGCAACTCCATCAGGACATCCTGCGGCCCGAGTCCGTAGTGCGAGAGGACGATCAGGCAGTGAAACCAGAGGTCGGCCATTTCCCCGACGAGGCGCAGCCGGTCACCGTCCTTCGCGGCCATGACGGCTTCCGTCGCCTCCTCGCCGATCTTCTTGAGCACCGCATCCTCGCCACGGCTCATCAAGCGCGCGACGTACGACCGGCCGGGATCGCCAGCCTTGTGGCTCTCGATCACCTTTGCGAGTCGCTCGAGTATCTCGGCTGCCTGCGCCTTGTCCATGGTGGCGATCCTCAGTCCTGCGGTGTACGCCCGCGGTAGATCTCATCCGGCTGCTTGAGTACCGGCTCGACCGGCTCCCAGCGCCCATCCACGAGCTTCCGGAAAAAACAGCTCGCCCGCCCCGTGTGACACGCAATGCCGCCGACCTGCTCGACAGCGAGCAGAATCACGTCGTTGTCGCAATCGAGCCGGACCTCGTGCACGCGCTGCGTGTGCCCCGACTCTTCGCCTTTCCGCCACAGGCGCTCGCGCGAGCGCGACCAATATACCGCCACGCCGTCCTGGACGGTTCGTTGCAGCGCCTCGCGATCCATCCAGGCAACCATGAGCACCTTGCCGGTGGCCGCGTCCTGCGCAATGGCGGGCACGAGCCCGCGCTCGTCAAATTTCACGTCGTCGAGCCAAGTCATAGCGAGATTATCGTTCATAGGCCGATACGATTGCGAGGCTCGCTAGAAGGTCACGAACGGGAGGAAACCGGCTGGTTTCCTCCCGTTACCCTCCTTCCCGCTGAGTGCAGACCCTGCCGCGGCGGGAGGGGATTTTTCCCCGCCTCCCTGAGGAGGGGTGGTTGCGAAGCAACCGGGGTGGTGCGGAGAGCGCTAGCGGGGCTCAAACCACCCCGCCTTGAAAAGGAAGGGGAAAACCATCGTCCCCCGGCTCCGAGCATCTCACTCTCTTGTCACTCTCACAGCCGGACTTCGATGCCGCGGGCGGCCATGCGTTCCTTGGCCTGGCTGATGGTGAACTCGCCGAAATGGAAAATGCTGGCGGCGAGCACCGCGTCGGCGCCGCCCTCGATCACGCCGTCGGCAAGATGTTCGAGAGTCCCCACGCCACCGCTCGCGATGACCGGAATGCCCACTGCACGCGCAATCGCGCGCGTGAGGCCGAGATCGAATCCCTCGCGCGTGCCGTCACGGTCCATGCTCGTAAGCAGGATCTCCCCGGCGCCGAGCGACTGCATGCGCCGCGCCCACTCGACCGCGTCGAGTCCGGTCGGGCGCCGCCCGCCGTGGGTGAAGACTTCCCAGTGCTCGGCGACGCGCTTCGCGTCGATCGCAACGACGATGCATTGCGAGCCGAAACGGCCGGTCGCCTCGGCAACGAACTCCGGACGGTGCACGGCGGCGGTGTTGATGGACACCTTGTCGGCCCCCGCATTCAGCAGATTTCGCACGTCTTCGATCTTGCGCACGCCACCGCCCACGGTGAGCGGGATGAAAACCCCCGCGGCAACTTCTTCGACGACGTGCAGGATGGTGTCGCGGTCGTCGGAGCTCGCCGTGATGTCCAGGAAACAAAGCTCGTCCGCGCCCTGGTCGTCATAGCGGCGGGCAATCTCGACGGGATCGCCGGCGTCGCGCAGGCCGACGAAATTCACCCCCTTGACGACACGCCCCCGGTCGACGTCGAGGCACGGAATGATGCGTTTGGCGAGTGACATGGTCGGCGTCGAGCGAGGGATGAAGGTGGAGCAGCGCGGCGCGGAGCGCGTGGCGGACCCGGGCCCGGAGAGCCGCGATCCGCGACTCTCACTCCTCCCCGGTGAGCTTGTCCGCCTCGGCCTGGGCCTTCTTGAAATCCAGCGTCCCCTGGTAGATCGCGCGTCCGCTGATCACGCCGACGATCCCCTCCTCCGCAACCTTGCAAAGCGCCTTGACGTCCGCAAGATTGTTCAGCCCGCCGCTCGCGATGACCGGAATGCGCAACTCCCGCGCAAGCCGCACGGTCGCGTCGACGTTCACGCCGGTCAGCATGCCATCGCGGCCGATGTCGGTAAAGATGATCGACTCCGCGCCGTACTCCTCGAACTTTCGCGCGAGGTCCAGAACGTCGTGGCGGGTCATTTTCGACCAGCCCTCGATCGCGACCTTGCCGTCCTTGGCGTCGAGCCCCGCGATCACGTGCCCGGCGAATGCAGCGCAGGCATCCTGGAGGAACCCGGGATTCTTCACGGCGGCGGTGCCGATCACGACGTAGGTCACGCCCGCGTCGATATAGCCCTCGATGGTGTCGAGATCGCGGATGCCGCCACCGAGCTGCACCGGGACCTCGCCGCCCACGGCCCGCACGATTTCGCGAATCACGGGCTCGTTCCTGGGCTTGCCGGCCACTGCTCCGTTGAGGTCCACGATGTGGAGGCGCCGCGCACCCTGCGCCAGCCAGTGCCGCGCCACGCTGACCGGGTCCTCGGAGAAGATCGTCTCCTCGTTCATGTCGCCCTGCTTCAGGCGCACACAGCGACCGTCCTTGATGTCAATGGCCGGAATGATGACCATGCGGTGTCGTCGGAGAATGCGAAGGGGTGCGAAAGATGCGGATCAGGCGCGCCCGCCCGGCAGGCGAAGGGGGCGGCGAAAATTCAGGGTTTCCAAGCGATGAAGTTCGCGAGAACCTTCAGCCCGGCTGTATGGCTCTTCTCCGGATGGAACTGTACCGCGAAGATGTTATCGCGGGCGACCGCGCAGGTAAAGGGAAACCCGTACACGCTGAACCCGGCCACCAGATCGGGAGTGCCGGCCTCCGGGAAATAGCTGTGCACAAAATAGAAACGCTCGCCGTTGCCGACGCCATCCCACACGGCATGCGACTCCGCCTGTTCGACGTTATTCCAGCCCATGTGCGGCACTTTGAGCGTAATTCCGCGCTCATCGTGCATTTTTTCCGGGGGAAATCGACGCACCGTGCCCGGCAGGATACCCAGTCCCGCAACGTCACCCTCCTCGGAGCGTTCGAACAGCATTTGCAGACCGATGCAGATGCCGAGGAAAGGTTTGTCCCGCGCGGCGGCAACCACCGCTGACCGCAGGCCGCGCGCATCGAGCTCGCGCATGCAATCCGGCATGGCGCCCTGCCCCGGAAACACCACGCGGTCGGCTGCCTCCAGGTCTTTCGGGTCCGATGTGACGCGCACGTCGGAGCCGGGCGCAACGTGCTCGAGCGCCTTCGACACCGAGCGCAGGTTGCCCATGCCGTAATCGACGACCGCAATCTTCATGCCGTTGCCACCGAAGGGGCAGTCAGGCTCAGAGCGTGCCCTTCGTGGAAGGCACCGAACCGGCCGAGCGCGGGTCGGGCTCGATCGCCATCCGCAGGGCCCGCGCGAATGCCTTGAACACCGTCTCGCACTGGTGGTGCGCGTTTGCCCCGCGCAGATTGTCGACGTGCAGGGTGAACAGCGCGTGATTGACCATGCCCTGAAAGAATTCGTTCACGAGATCGACATCGAACTCGCCGATGCGACCCCGGGTGAACGGCACGTTGAATTCGAGGCCGGGGCGCCCGGACAGGTCGAGCACCACGCGCGACAGCGCCTCGTCCAACGGCACATAGGCGTAGCCGAACCGGCGAACGCCCTTCTTGTCGCCGAGCGCTTTCGCGAGCGCCTGACCGATTGCAATGCCGATGTCCTCGACGGTGTGGTGTGCGTCGATTTCCAGGTCTCCGCACGCATCGACCTCGAGATCCAGCAGGCCGTGACGCGCCACCTGGTCGAGCATGTGGTCGAGAAACGGCACGCCGGTCGCGAGCTTCGCGACGCCAGTCCCGTCCAGATTGAGGTGCACCGTGATCTGGGTCTCGGCGGTCTTGCGCGTGATCGACGCGTTTCTCATAGGCTCCCCGACAGGGCATCCAGCATCAATTCGTTCTCGCCCGGCGTCCCGACCGTGAGGCGCAGGCAGTTTGCGAGCAGCGGATGGCTGCCATGAAGATTCCGGACGAGCACGCGTCGCTCCTGCAGCCGCTTGTGCACGGCGGCGGCGTCCGGCACCCGTGCGAGGATGAAATTCGCATCGCTTGGAAACGGTTCCACACCGCTCAGATCGCGCAGCCTGTCGGCGAGACTTCCGCGTTCGCCCTTGATCGCCTCTGCCTGCTTGTTGAGCACAGAGATGTGCCCGAGCACCCGCTCGGCGACGAACTGGGTGATCACATTCACATTGTAGGGCGGCCGGACCTTGTCGAATTCCGCGATCCACTCCGGGCTCGCCGCCGCGTATCCGAGGCGGATGCCTGCCAGGCCGAGCTTCGACACCGTTCGCATGACCATCAGATTCGGAAACTCGTGCAGCCGATGCATGAACGTTTGCCCGGCAAACACATGGTACGCCTCGTCCAGGACGACCAGCCCCGGCACCGCCTCGATGATGCGCGCCACGGCGTCCTCAGGGAAGAGGTTTCCAGTCGGATTGTTCGGGTAGGCGATGAATACGAGTGCGGGGTTCGCCTCGTGAATCGCCGCGAGCATGCGCGCAGGATCGAGCGTGAAATCGGGCGCGAGCGGCACTCCGACATAACGCATCCCCGTGTAGAGCGCGTTCATGCGGTACATCACGAACGACGGCTCGGGCGCGACCAGCGCCGCGCCGGGCCGCGCCAGCGCCTGCGTGACGATCTGGATGATCTCGTCGGAGCCATTGCCGATCAGGATTTCGCTGGCCTCCGGTATGGCGAACACCTCGCGCAGGCGGGCCTTCAGCTCCGGGGCGGTCGGATCCGGATACCGGTTGATCGGCAAGGTGGCGACCATCCTGGCGACTTCCGCACGCAGCGCCTCGGGCAGGCGATAGGGATTCTCCATCGCGTCGAGCTTGATCATCCCGGTCGCGGGCGCAACCGGATACGCCTTGAGCGCGAGAATCTCCTCCCGCACCAGATCGCGGGGGGACTTGCCTACCGGGCTCACGGTTGGTTCATCCGATTCGGGTTCATCCGATTCGGGTTCATCCGATTCGGGTTCATCCGATCCAGGTACATCCGATCCGGGTTCATCCGATCCGGTATTGCGCGGAGCGTGCGTGCGCCGGAAAACCTTCGCCCTCGGCGAGTCGCGCGGCAAGGCGGCCCAGCGTGCGCGCACCTTCCCTCGAGACGTTGATCAGGCTCGAGCGTTTCTGAAAATCATACACGCCGAGCGGCGACGAAAATCGCGCGCTGCGGGAGGTCGGCAGCACGTGGTTCGGCCCGGCGCAGTAGTCGCCGAGTGCCTCGGAACTATAGCAGCCCATGAATATCGCGCCGGCATGCCGGATCCTGGCACGCCAGCGTTCCGGATCGCGCACCGACAGTTCCAGGTGCTCGGGCGCGATGCGATTGGCGATCTCGCACGCTTCGTCGAGATCGCGCACCTCGATGAGCGCACCCCGATTCGCCAGCGACGCGGCAATCACCGCGCGGCGCGGCATCTGCACGAGCTGGCGGTCGATGCTTGCAGCCACTGCGTCGATGAACGTTGCATCCGGAGACACCAGGATCGCCTGCGCCGCCTCGTCGTGCTCAGCTTGCGAAAACAGGTCCATGGCGATCCAGTCGGGATCGGTCGAGCCGTCGCAGATCACCAGGATCTCCGACGGCCCGGCAACCATGTCGATTCCCACGGCGCCGAACACCCGGCGCTTCGCGGCCGCGACATACGCGTTGCCCGGACCGACAATCTTGTCCACAGACGGGATGGTCGCCGTGCCGTATGCCAGCGCGGCGATTGCCTGCGCACCGCCGATCGCGAACACACGGTCGACACCCGCGAGCGCGGCGGCGGCCATGACCAGGGGATTCCGTTCCCCGTGCGGCGTTGGGACCGCCATCACGAGCTCCCCGACTCCCGCCACTTTGGCCGGAACGGCGTTCATCAGCACCGACGAGGGATAGGCGGCCTTGCCGCCCGGGACATAGAGTCCGACACGGTCGATCGCGGTGACCTGCTGTCCGAGCACGGTCCCATCGGGTTCGGTGTACTGCCAAGAGCCCAGGGGTTGCCGCTCGTGGTAGTGGCGGATCCGTTCCGCCGCCTCGGCAAGCGCAACGCGCATCTCGGCCGGCAGCGTCTCGAGTGCGTCAATGAGCGCGGGGCGCGGAATCTCGAGGTCCGCCACCCGCTGAACGTCGACATTGTCGAGCCGGCGCGTGTGCTCGAGGAGCGCGGCATCACCCCGGGCGCGCACGTCGGCAATGATCGCCTCCACCGCGCGCTCGACCGACCCGTCCTGCGCGGCCTCGATGGTGGTGAGACGGGCGAGCTCGGCAGAAAATCCGGCGTCGCGCGTGTTGAGGCGCCTGATCTCAGGCATGGGTTGCCACCGCCGTCTCGAATGACCCGAGCAGCGGCTGAATCAGGGCGCGCTTCAACTTCAGCGCCGCCTGATTGACGATCAATCGGGCGCTCACCGGCATGATCTCCTCGATCGCACGCAGGCGATTCGCGCGCAGGGTGTTTCCGGAGGAAACCAGGTCCACGATCGCGTCGGCGAGTCCCGCGAGCGGCGCGAGCTCCATCGAGCCGTAGAGCTTGATGAGATCGACGTGCACACCCTTTGCGGCAAAGTGCTCGCGCGCCGCCCGGAGGTACTTGGTCGCCACCCGCAGCCGCGCGCCCTGCCGCACGGCGCCCGCGTAGTCGAAGCCTTCCGGCACGGCGACCATCATCTTGCAGATGGCGATGCCCAGATCGAGCGGCTGGTACAGCCCCGCGCCGCCATGCTCGTAGAGGACGTCTCGACCGGCGATGCCGAGATCAGCCGCCCCGTACTGGACATACGTAGGCACATCGCTCGCCCGCACGACGACCAGCCGCACATCGGGCCGGTTGGTCGAAATGATCAGCTTGCGGGAGGTCTCGGGATTTTCCGCAGGCGCGATGCCGGCGGCCGCGAGGAGCGGCGCCGTCTCGTCGAAGATGCGGCCCTTCGACAGCGCCAGGGTGACGGTCGCGACGGAGTTCATAAGCGGCTAAAAATCAGCATTTTAGCGCAAAGCACCCGGCCGACGCCGTTTGGCATCCCCTCCTTTTCAAGGAGGGGTGGCTGCGAAGCAGCCGGGGTGGTTCGGGCAGGCGCCTCATACCACCCCGCCGCCTCCGGCGGCACCCCTCCTCGGCGGGGAGGGGAAAAACATTTCCTTCGTCGGCTCGCTCCTTGCTTGCACGGCTCAAGACCTCTGCGCCGGATCACACGCGTCAGTGAACGCGACGAATGCGCGCGCCAAGCCTGGAGAGTTTCTCCTCGATCGCCTCATAGCCGCGATCGAGATGGTAGATGCGGTCGACCAGGGTTTCGCCTTCCGCGGCAAGACCGGCGACCACGAGACTCGCGGAGGCCCTGAGGTCGGTCGCCATGACCGATGCCCCCTGCAGCCTGCGCACCCCGCGCACGACCGCCGTGTTGCCAGCGGTCTCGATTTTCGCGCCCAGCCGCGCAAGCTCGAGCGCGTGCATGAATCGGTTCTCGAAGATGCTCTCGGTGATGACGCCGGTGCCCTCGGCGATCGCGTCGAGCGCCATGAGTTGCGCCTGCATGTCGGTCGGAAACTCGGGATATGGCGCCGTTCGCACGTTCACGCTGGCCGGGCGCCCGCGCATTTCGAGCGTGATGGCGTCCTCCTTCACCGTAATGGTCGCGCCCGCCTCGCGCAACTTGCCGATGACGGCGTCCAATGTCCCGGCGTCGGCGCCACGCAGCGTCACGCTTCCGCCGGTCGCCGCCGCCGCAACCAGGTAGGTTCCCGTCTCGATTCGGTCCGCCATGATCCGGTGCGTGGCGCCCGCGAGCTCGCTGACGCCCTCGATCGTGATCGCGTCGGTGCCAGCGCCCTTGATTCGCGCTCCCATTGCGTTCAGGCACGCCGCCAGGTCGACGACTTCGGGCTCGCGGGCCGCGTTTTCGATCACCGATGTGCCGTCAGCCAGGCAAGCCGCCATCATGAGGTTCTCGGTGCCGGTGACGGTCACGATGTCCGCCACGAGGCGCGCCCCCCTGAGCCGGCTTGCCGCGGCGATGATGTAGCCCTGTTCGACCTGGATCTTCGCCCCAAGCGCCTGCAGCCCCTTTAGATGCTGATCCACCGGGCGTTGCCCGATCGCGCACCCGCCGGGCAACGAGACCCGCGCGCGTCCGTAGCGGGCCAGCAGCGGTCCCAGCACGAGGATTGACGCGCGCATCGTCCTGACGAGCTCGTAGGGCGCTTCCGGATTGGCGATCTCACGGGCGCACAGCTCGACGCCGAGCCGGTCGTCGACACTCACCTCGACTCCCATGCGCGTGAGCAGGCTGAGCATCGTCGTCACGTCGCGCAGATGGGGGACGTTCGAGAGCCGCAGCGGCTGGTTGGTGAGCAGCGCCGCGCACATGAGCGGCAGCGCAGCGTTCTTCGCGCCCGACACCCGCACTTCACCGGCGAGCGGCACGCCGCCCCGGATCAGCAGCCTATCCACGCGCCGCCCACTCCTCGGGAGTGTGCGTCTGCATCGATAGCGCGTGGATCTCATCGCGCATGCGATCCCCCAACGCCTTGTACACGACCTGGTGGCGCACCACGCGACTCTTGCCGGCGAACTCCGTGCTCACGACCACCGCCTCGAAATGTGTGCCGTCGCCCGTGACGCGGCAGTGCTCGCACGTCATGCCCTGCTCGATGTAACGCCGGACTTCTTCGGGATTGACCATGGTTCTAGCCTCTGAGTTTGTATCCCGAACGCAGGAGCGCCAGGGCGCCCGCGCTCAGGACCATCAAGAATACCGCGACGATCGCCAGGCTGACGGAGGGATTGACGTCCGAGGCGCCGAAGAACCCGTACCGGAATCCGTCGATCATGTAGAAAAAGGGATTCAGGTGCGACACCGCCTGCCAGAGGTCGGGCAGCGATCGGGTCGAGTAGAAGACGCCGGCGAGGAACGTGAAGGGCATGATCACGAAGTTCTGGAACCCGGCCAGCTGATCGAACTTGTCGGCCCAGATTCCGGCTACCAGTCCCAGGGTCCCGAGCACCGCGGTACCGAGGACTGCGAAGCCGAGACTCCACAGCGGATGCGCCACCGGGAGCCCCACCAGCGGTCCCGTGACGACGAGGACGCCGAATCCGACCACGACGCCGCGCACCATCGAGGCGGCCACATACGCGCCGAAGAATTCCCAGTAGCTTATCGGGGGAAGCAGGACGAAGACGATGTTCCCGGTCACCTTGGACTGGATGAAGCTCGACGAACTGTTGGCGAATGCATTCTGGAGCATCGTCATCATCGCGAGCCCCGGCACGAGAAACGTCGTATAGGACACCGTATCGAAGACGCGCACCCTGCCCTCGAGGGCATAGGCAAAGACGACTAGGTAGAGCAGCGCGGTGAGAATCGGCGCGGCGATCGTCTGGAAGCTGATCTTCCAGACGCGCAGCAACTCCTTGTACAGAAGGGTCAGAAAGCCGGTCAGGGCACCCTCGACGCCAGGGGCTTCGCCTTTCACGACCTGCTCTCCATTTGCGATGCGTCGCCCTGCATGATCTGGACGAAAACCTCCTCAAGGTCCGGCTGGACGAGCTCCATCTCGACGATTCCGCATCCGGTCGTGCGCAGAACCGTGAGCACCTGCTCGACCTCGGCGTAGGCCTCGATGCGCAGCACGTGCAGGTTGCCGTCGCGCGAGGCGAGCCGTGGCTCGAGCTCCGCGGGCAGCGCGCAATCCAGGCGCAGCCGGGCGTAGAGAGCGTGGAAGCGGTGGATCAGTCGCTCGGTGGTATCCAGCGCGACGACGCGTCCCAGCTTGAGCATCGCGATCCGATTGCACAGGGCCTCGGCTTCCTCCAGATAGTGCGTGGTCAGAACGATCGTGTGCCCGGCAACGTTCAGCCGCCGGATGAACTGCCAGAGCCCGTGTCGAAGCTCGACGTCGACGCCGGCAGTGGGCTCGTCCAGCACGATCACCGGCGGGCGGTGCACCAGCGCCTGCGCGATCAGCACGCGGCGCTTCATTCCTCCGGAAAGGGCGCGCATGTTCGCATCCGCCTTTCCGGTCAGATCGAGGTGATGCATGACCTCGTCGATCCACGCATCGTTGTGACGAATCCCGTAATAGCCCGACTGGAATCGCAGCGTCTCGCGCACGGTGAAGAACGGATCGAAGACGAGTTCCTGGGGGACGACGCCAAGCAACCGCCGCGCCGACCGGTACTGGGTGACCACGTCGTGGCCGAGCACACGCGCAGTGCCCGAGTTCGCTCGCGAGAGGCCCGCCAGGATATTGATCAGAGTCGTTTTCCCCGCGCCGTTCGGGCCGAGCAGCCCGAAGAACTCGCCCTCCTCGACGCGCAGCGATATCGCGTCGAGCGCCGCGAAGCTCCCGTACCGCTTGGTGAGATCCAGAATCTCTATTGCGGCAGTCATTTGGCGGGACGGCGCTCGAATGGAGCCCCCGTCCGCCCTCTCAGAGTCGTTCTCCGGGGATCAATTCGGAGACCGCGTAGAGGCGCGCAAGCTTCTCCATCGCCGGCGGAAGATTCGCGAAAGCGAGCTTTCGCCCGGCCGACCCGGCCTCGCGCAAGAGCTCCAATGCAAGCGCCAGCGCGGCGGAATCGACCCCCGAGACCCCCGCGAGATCGACGACGAGCACCCCATCCCTGCAGGCGCTGCGCGCTTCCCGCAGCACGGCCGGCACGGTCTCCATCCCGAGGCGTCCCTCGATCAGCAGCCGATCGCCTTCACGGCGCAGCGCCGCCATGACTACCCGCCCTTCGTCTCGACGAGCTGGCGGTTCTTCTCGGCAAGTCGCTTGATGAGCCCGTCCACGCCCGCGGTGCGCACTTCCTGCGCGAACGCATCCCGGTAGGTCGTCACGAGACTGATCCCGATGACGGTGACGTCATAGACCTTCCAGCCCGCGGGCGTCTTTTCCATGGTGTAGTCGATCGTGACCGGCTCGGCGCCGGACTGCCTGATCAACGACCGCACGGTCACATCGGTATCGCCGGGCTGCACCCTGGAGGGTTTGTACTCGATCGTCTGGTCCCGGTATTTCGTGAGCGCAGTCGAGTACGTGCGCACCAGCAGCGTGCGAAACTGGTCGGTCAACTCGACCCTCTGTTCGGCAGTCGCCTTGCGCCAGTTGAGCCCCATGGCGAGCGCCGTCATGCGCGTGA
Source organism: Betaproteobacteria bacterium (assembly GCA_011391185.1). Next base: position 11,151 of record JAABRB010000001.1, on the reverse strand, counting down.
AATTGAAGTGCGGCAGGATTTTTTCCTGCACCAGTGCGATCACCTTCCTCGAGTCGCCGCCCTGGATGTCCTTGTCGGCCTTGATGACCCCGAGCACCTCTGCGGCGACGCTTTGCACCAGCGCGTCAGGCGTCCCGACCTCGGCTGCGGCGGGCCCAACGAGGCCCACGACCAGAAAGGTCATGAGAAAGGACCGCGTCATTCGTCGTCCTCGCCGCGGAGCGCGACCGCGTGACCGTCCGCCGCGAGCACCGCGCCATAGTTCGCCGGCACCGTAGGCTCCACCAATTTCCGGGAGCCGGGGGCGAACGGCGAATCGGGGTCCGATCCGCCATCGCGCACGGCATGACGGGTCGTCCGGCGCGCCATGGTCCAGCGCGAAGGCTCGGTCTCGAGGGTGGTTCGGGGCGCCGATTCCGTCTCCTCGTCGCGGCGCGGCTCGGGCGGCGGGTTGCCATCCCAGATCAGGTTGCGGCGCCGCTGCAGATAGGCATCGCGCAGAAACGAATAGCGGTCGAGCGCTGCCGCCTCGAATATGGCCTCGGATTCGAGCACGTTCGCGCGCAGGCTGACGATGTCGAGAGCCGACAATGAGTTGCGCCACGCGACCCGGTGCGGCGGATCGATCAATCGGGGCAGCCAGAACCCGCCATACCCATACGCATCCACAATCAGGCCGAGGCCGTCGCGAACGGTGCTCGGACCGAAAAGCGGCAGCACCAGGTAGTCGCCGCTCGGCACACCCCAGACCCCCAGTGTCTGGCCGAAATCCTCGTTGTGCTTGGTCATCCGCATGCTCGACGCGACGTCGATGACCCCTGCCAACCCGATCACGGAGTTCGTGGCAAACCGGAACCAGTCCGTGAGGCCGTCCTCGATCTTTCCCTGCAGCAGATTGTTCACCCCGTGCCAGGGGTCCTGCAGGTTGGCGAAGAAGTTGCGAACGCCGGTCCGGACCGGCTGCGGCAGCATGGCACGGTACACCTCCGCCACCGGCTTGAGGAGCGCCTTGTCCATGCCGTCGTTGATCTCGAACACGACGCGATTCGACGCCTCGAACGGATCGCGCGGGTTGACCGGTCCGGATGTCGCGCAGCCGCCGAGCAGCGCGAGCAGCACGAGCGGCACCAGTGCCGCCGTGCGCAACGCGCCCGGCGTGGACAACGTGGAGTTCATGAATCCTGCCTTTGAGACCATGCTATTTCTTCTTCTCGTCGCCCTCTGCCGCCTTACTGTACAGAAACTGACTGATCAGGTTTTCCAGCACGATGGCGGACTGGGTAATTTTTAACGTGTCCCCGTCCTTCAGGCTCGCCGTGTCGCCGCCGGCCGACAGCCCGATGTACTGCTCGCCAAGCAGGCCCGAGGTGAGGATCTTCGCCGACGTGTCGCGCGGGAAAGGATAGTCCGAGCCGACACTCATGGTCACCACCGCCTCGTAGGACTGGTTGTCGAACGCAATGTCGGCGACGCGTCCCACGACCACGCCGGCGCTCTTCACCGGCGCGCGGATCTTGAGCCCGCCGATGTTATCAAACCTCGCCTGCACCCGGTAGGTTGTTGCGCCCGCGAGCGAGAACGCGCTCTGGTTCGCGACCTTCAGTGCGAGGAACATGATCGCACCGATCCCGATCAGCACGAACGCGCCCACCCACAAGTCGAGCGTGCGTTTCTTCATCATCGGTCAGACTCCCCGGAACATGAATGCAGTGAGCACGAAATCGAGGGCGAGTATGGCGAGCGCCGAGGTCACCACCGTCCGCGTGGTGGCGCGCGACACGCCCTCGGCCGTGGGCACTGCATCGCAACCCTCGAACACCGCGATCCATGCGACCGCCACACCGAACACGAACGCCTTGATGAGGCCGTTCACCACGTCCTCGCGCAGATCCACGGATCCCTGCATCTGCGACCAGAAGGACCCCTCGTCGAGCCCGATCAGGACGACGCCGATCAGATAACCGCCGAAAATACCCACCGCCGTGAAGAGCGCCGCAAGCAGCGGCATCGAGATGACGCCGCCCCAGAAGCGCGGACCCACGATACGCGCGATCGGGTCGACGGCCATCATCTCCATCGCCGAGAGCTGCTCGGTCGTTTTCATCAGCCCGATCTCCGCGGTGATCGCGGAACCCGCCCGGCTCGCAAAGAGCAGTGCCGCGACGACCGGCCCGAGCTCGCGGGTGAGCGATAGCGCGACCAGCGTGCCAAGCGCCTCGGCGGAACCGTAGCGCACCAGCGTGTCGTACCCCTGCAGCCCGAGCACCATTCCGACAAACAGCCCCGAAACGACGATGATGATGAGCGAGAGCACGCCCGCGAAATAGATTTCGCGCACGGTCAGCGGGATGCGCCGGAAACTCGTTCCGGACGTCTTGAGAATCACCCAGAAGAACCGGCTCGCAAAGCCGAGCCGCGCGATCATCGCGTTGACGCGCGCGCCCAGTGACTCGACGATTCCGGCCGGACTCTGCGCCATCAATGTCCCGTCAGCAATTCCTGCCGATAGTCCCGCGCAGGATAGTGGAAGGGCACCGGACCGTCGGCCTCCGCATGCACGAACTGGTAGACGAACGGCAGCGTCGAGCTGCGAACCGCGTCGGGCGTTCCTTCCGCGACGACCTTTCCTTCCGAGACGAAATAGATGTAATCGACGATCTGCAACGACTCGTGCACGTCGTGGGTCACCACGATCGAGCTCGCGCCCAGGGCGTCGTTCAACTGGCGGATCAGCCGGCCGGTGACCGACAGCGAAATCGGGTCGAGGCCCGTGAACGGCTCATCGTACATCATGAGTTGCGGATCGAGCGCGACGCCGCGGGCGAGCGCGACGCGGCGCGCCATCCCCCCGGAGAGCTGTTGCGGCATCAGCTCCGCTGTGCCCCGCAAGCCCACCGCGTGAAGCTTCATCAGGACGAGCTGGCGGATGATGGGCTCCGGGAGATCGGTACGCTCGCGCATCGGGAACGCGACGTTGTCGAACACGGACAGGTCGGTGAACAGCGCCCCGAACTGGAAGAGCATACCCATGCCCCGGCGTAGCCGATACAGCGCGTCGGTGCCGATTCCGTTCAGGCTCGTGCCGAAGACTCGCACGTCGCCCGCGCGCGCACGCAGCGACCCGCCAATCAGCCGCAGGATCGTCGTTTTGCCCGACCCGCTTCCTCCCATGATCGCCACGACCTTGCCGCGCGGAATGCGCAACGTGATGCCCGAGAGAACCGGGCGGTCGTCCTCGTAGGAAAAAGAGACGTCGTTGAGCTCGACCAGGAAATCTGTGGGCACGCGTTCAGTCGCGTCGAAAGGTGTGGAATTCTATTCCATCGCACCACGGGAGGTCGCAATGGTTCGCAACGGCCTTTCAGCGCCGGAGTCGCGCGCCGGGCGGACCCGGGGGGGCGTCGCGCTATCATTGCCCGTCAACCTCCCTCCGCCACCGGACCATACCTGATGAATGCCGACCCATGAGCGAGCCGGTTATACGCTTCGAGAAGGTCAGCAAGCGCTTCGCGCGAATGCAGGTCCTGCGTAACGTCGGCTTCGCGGTACAGCCCGGGCAGGCGTTCGGGCTGGTGGGCGTGAACGGCGCGGGCAAGACCACGCTCATCAAGTGCATGCTGGATTTCTGCGCCGTCGACTCCGGTAGCATCGAGCTGTTCGGCATCGCGCACACCGCGCCCCGCTCCCGCTCCCGGCTCGCCTTTCTGCCGGAGCGATTTCTCCCGCCCTATTACCTGACCGGACGCGATTTTCTCCGTTTCATGCTGGCGCTGCAGGGCGGCACCTACGCCGATGACGAGGTCGCCTCGATGCTGGCCGCCCTCGAACTCGAACCCGATGCGCTGGCGCGGCCGGTGCGCGCCTACTCCAAGGGCATGACCCAGAAGCTCGGCCTCGCCGCCTGCTTCCTCTCGCGGCGCGACCTTTTCGTCCTCGACGAACCGATGAGCGGGTTAGACCCGAAGGCGCGCGCCTGTGTCAAGGGGCTCCTGGCCGGGGTATTGCAGCGCGGCGCGACCCTCTTCTTCACCTCGCACGCCCTCTCGGACGTCGAGGAAGTCTGCGACAAGATGATGATCCTGCACCAAGGTGTGCCGTATTTCGCAGGCGCCCCGCGGTCCCTGTGCGACCATTACGGGGATGAATCGATGGAGCGCGCCTTCCTGCGCTGCATCGAGGCTCCCCCCAATGGCTGAAACTGCTGCCAAACCGACCCTGCTGATCGTCGACGACGATCCGTTGATCACGGATACGCTCGCGTACGCGCTCGGCAAGGATTTCGAGGTGCTGCCGAGCGACTCGCGCAACCACGCAGTGAGTCTCCTCCGCCAGCTGAACGAGGCGCCGGCGCTGGCACTGGTCGACCTGGGGTTGCCGCCCCTCCCGCACCGGCCGGACGAGGGCTTCCAGCTGATCGCCGACCTGCTCGCGCATTCCCCGAGCATCAAGATACTGGTCCTTTCCGGGCAGAACGACGCCGCAAATGCCCGTCATGCGCGGGCGCTTGGCGCCGCGGAGTTCGTGGCCAAGCCCTGCGATCCCGATGCGCTGAAGAAGATTCTGCTGCACGCCCTCCAGGTCCGTGAGGCGGAGATCTCCGGCAGGGCAGTCACCGACGCGGGCGCGCTGGTCGGGCGCAGCCCGGCCATGGAAAAGCTGCGCAGCCAGGTCAGCCAATACGCGGACGCGCCTTTTCCGTGCCTGATCGAGGGCGAGTCGGGCAGCGGCAAGGAAATGGTGGCCAACGCGCTGCACAAAATGTCCAGCCGCTGCGACAAGCCGACCCTCGCGCTGAATTGCGCGGCAATCGCCCCGACACTCGTGGAGCCGACGCTATTCGGCTACGTGAAGGGCGCCTTCACCGGCGCGCTCACCAACAAGTCCGGGTACTTCGAGGACGCCGCCGACGGGACGCTCTTCCTGGACGAGATCGGCGAGCTGCCGCTCGAGTTGCAGGCGAAGCTCCTGCGCGTCCTGGAAAACGGCGAATATCAGCGTGTGGGCGAGACCCAGCGCCGCTTCAGCCGCGCCCGGGTCATCACCGCGACGAATCGCGATCTGCGCCAGGAGATCAAGAAGGGAAACTTCCGCGCGGACCTCTATCATCGGCTGAGCGTATTCACGATCAACGTGCCGCCGCTGCGCGACATGGATGACGACAAGCTGCTCCTGCTCGAGCACTTCAGCCAGTTCTACGCCGACCAGGCCAAGCTCGCCCCGTTCAGCGTCGACGCAAGCGCGATGAAGCTCTGGCACGATTACCACTTCCCCGGCAATGTCCGCGAGTTGCGCAACATCGTGATCCGTCTCACCACGAAGTACGCCGGGCAGCGGCTGTCCGCACAGGAACTCGAGCCGGAACTGGATATCACGGCGGGTGCGGCGGCCGCGTCGACGCAGGAGTATGGCCTGCCCAACGATCCCGATACGATGGTGGATCAGGCGCAGCAGCACCTGCAGCGCGAGCGCAGCTTCAACCTGGATAGCATGCTGAAGGCCTGGGAGCACGGTTACATCGAGGCCGCGATGAAGCTCACCCGCGGCAACGTCAGCCAGGCGGCCAAGCTGCTCGGCATCAATCGCACGACCCTGTACAGCCGGATGGAGTCGCTGCAGAAGCACTGAAGCGACGGCCCGGCCGGACGCAACCGGCCCCGCGGCCCGCTCCCCTGCCATCCGGGCATGACGATGGCTTAGAATAAGCGCAACGTGCGAAGTTCGCCCGGCGCTTTCGCGCGACGCAGGGGGGCAGAGTGCCCTGCCGGTCGTCTTGACGGGCTCTGACGGGAATTGACGGGCGCGGTCCCCGCGGCGGGACCCAGCCGCGCGAACCGAGCACTCGACCGGAGACCCCCCGACGCATGTATCTCAGCCATTTCGGGCTCAACGAGCCGCCGTTCCGGATCACGCCACACACGGATTTCTTCTTCGAGGGCGCCAACCGCGGCGCCACCCTCGGCGCGCTGCTGTACGCGATCAGTCACGAGGAAGGGATCATCAAGATCACCGGCGAGGTCGGCAGCGGCAAGACCATGCTGTGTCGCGTGCTGATCGAGCGTCTTCCGGTCCACATCGAGACGATCTATCTCGCCAACCCCTCGCTCTCGCGCGACGAGATTCTCCACACGATCGCCGATGACCTGCGCGTGAGCATCGAAGGTCGGCGGACGACCGTGCTGCTGCGCGCGCTCCAGGAGGATCTCATCAAGCGCTACGCTGCGGGCAAGCGAGTCGTGGTGCTGATCGACGAGGCCCACGCAATGCCCCTCGAGACGCTGGAGGAGATTCGCCTGCTCTCGAACCTCGAGTCGAACCGGCACAAGCTCCTGCACATCGTGCTGTTCGGGCAGCCCGAGCTCGAAGGGCACCTGGCGCTCCCCAACATGCGCCAGATCAAGGAACGCATCATCCACAGTTTCAAGCTCGAGCCGCTGGTGCGCGAGGATGTCACGCAATACATCGAATTCCGGATGCGCGCGGCCGGCTACAAGGGGCCCAGCCTGTTCTCGCGCGGCGCGCTCAAGATCATCTCGCAGACGTCGGAGGGCCTGACGCGACGCGTCAATATTCTCTCCGACAAGGCGCTGCTTGCGGCGTTCGCCGACGGCACCCACGAGATCACGGTGAAGCATGCGCGCGCCGCCGTACGCGACTCGGAGTTCAAGCGCAGTGCCAGGGTGAGCAGCATGTGGGGCATCGCCGCCGTCGGGGCCGCGGCAGGGCTGCTCGTCGGCCTGTTCTTCCACTTCTACAGTGCACCGCAGTCCACGCCGTTTACCGGGGAAGTCGTCGCGGCCGCCCCCGCTGCGCCCACCCTGCCCCAAGCGGACGCTTCGAAGGCGCCCTTCGGGGCGGCGACCTCCCCCGCCGTAATGGGCCAAGAAAAAGAGCAAGCACTTACTAGTGGAGGTGAAACCCCGAAGGGGGTGGTCGCGAAAGGCGCGGTCGAGCCCAAGACAGCGCCCCAGGTGGCAAGCGCGGGACCCGGCATATCGACTCCTGCCGCGGGATCTGCCGCCCAGCCTGCCCCGCCCGCGACCCCTCCTGCAGCCGCGCCGCCTGCCTCCCCTAGTGCCGCGCCGGCCGGGCCGCGCGATAAGCCGACGGTGATCACGAGCGCCATGGCGCCGGACCGATCCGCGGCGGATGCCCCGGATAACGCCGCACGGGCAGTGCCGCCCGCCCCGGTTCCGCCCCCGGAGAGTCCGCTCGCCCGGGCGCGTTTTGCCGCGACCCAGGAATGGCTGAAAACCGCACCCGCGAAGCGGTACGCGATCGAGCTCCTCACCGTGCGAAGGGGCACATCGGATGTGCTGGAGGACTTCCTTCGCCAGCTTTCCCAGCTGCTCGAAGTCGACGCGGTGCACCTTTACAGTGTGAAGATCGACGACTCGCAGTACTACGCCGTCGCGTACGGCAACTATGCGTCGGTTGCCGACACCGTGACGGCCATGGGGCTGCTGCCCGAGACCCTGAAGGCCCGCGCGCCCTATCCCCGCAGCTTCGGGCGCATGCGCACCCAAAACCAGCAATAGTTCTCACTGCGAACCGGCACAAGGCCACAGTGCGTTTGCATCGTTAAAACAGTTTCTTACGCTGCCTTGTTATAGTAAGCTTTCGATCCCGAGGGGAGGGGCTCCCACGGGGCGTTCATAATGATCCGAACCGCATTCGAACCGCATTCGAACCTCATTCGAACCTCACTCGAACCTAGAGTCCGCGCCGTGGCGATCCGACCCGTGACGATTCGACATCTGTTCGCAGCAGGTACCGCGCTGATCCTGATCGGCTGCGCCGTGCCGACGATGCCGATTTCCCGCGGGCATATCGACAGCGCACCCGCCAAACCGACCGGGACCATTCCCGCCCCGGTTCAGGTCCCCGTCGTGCCCCCGCGGCCGCAGCCGGCGGTGAAGGTCGAGACCTACAGCGTGGTCGTCAACAGCGTGCGGGTCCATGAATTGCTGTTCGCGCTGGCGCGCGACGCGAAACTGAACATCGACATCCACCCCGGCATCACGGGCGCCGTCACGCTCAACGCCATCGACCAGACCCTTCCGCAGCTGCTGAATCGGATCTCGAAGCAGATCGACATGCGCTACGAGCTCGACGGCCCCAACCTGCTCGTGATGCCCGATACGCCGTTCCTGCGCGTATACAAGATCAACTACGTCAACATGGTGCGGGATGCGAGTGGTGACGTGTCCGTGTCTGCCGAGATCGCCGGTGGCGGCGGCGGTGGCGCGGGTGGCGGCGGCGCGGCGAGTGCCGGCGGCGGTGCCAGCGGAGCGAATGTCTCATCGCTGCGGATTCGAAACGTTTCCAACAACCGCTTCTGGCCGACGCTGGTCGGCAACATCAAGGACATCCTGCACGAAACCGACAAGATCCTGCCGACCGGGGGCGCCGCGGCGGCGACGGCTCCAACGCCGGCGCCGGCCGGCCAGCCCGGCGCGGCCGGCACGCAAGTCGCCTCCCTCGCACCCGCTCCCGGCGTCACGTTCCGGGAGGCCGCTTCGGTCATTTCGAACCCGGAAGCAGGGGTGCTCTTCATCCGCGCCTCGTCGCGACAGCACGAGAAAATCCAGGAGTTCCTCGACCGCGTGCTGTCCAGTGCGCGCCGTCAGGTCCTGATCGAGGCCACCATCGTCGAGGTGCGGCTCAGCAGCGACTACCAGCAGGGGATCGACTGGTCGTACCTGGGCTCGAGTATCCAGACGACGCAGTTGGCGGGCGCGATCACCGGCCCGGTGTTCGCCCTGTCGCGCGTCGGGAGCGTCTTCAACGCGACCATCAAGCTTCTGGAGACGTTCGGCACGACCCGGATCATTTCGAGCCCGCGTATCACCGCGTTGAACAACCAGACGGCGGTGCTGAAAGTGGTCGAGAACGTCGTCTACTTCCTCGTCCAGGCGCAGACGAGCCAAGCGCAGACCACCGCGCTCACGACGGTCACCACGACGGCGCAAACGGTGCCGGTGGGACTGGTGATGAACATCACACCCCAGATCAGTGACGACGATTCGATCCTGCTCAACGTGAAGCCCAGCATCTCGTCCATCACCAAGAACGTGCCGGATCCGAACCCCATCCTGATCATTCAGAACAACATTCCTCAGATCGCCACCCGCGAGATGGAATCGGTCCTGAAACTGTCCAGCGGCCAGATCGGCGTGATGGGCGGCCTGATCCAGGACAGGGTGCAGAACGTCGACAACACGATCCCGGGACTGAATCGCGTCCCGGTGCTCGGAGACTTGTTCGCCAATCGGACACTCGCGAACGAGAAGACGGAACTGGTGATCTTCCTGCGACCGGTCATCGTCCGCGACCCGAGCATCGAGGGCGACTACCAGGGCTACCGCGTGTTCCTTCCCGGCGAAGATTTCCTCAGCGCGCCGAATCCCGGCCGGGCGACGCTCCCCAATACGCAGGCGCAGTAATGAGCCTCCTGCTGGAAGCGCTCAAGAAGGCAGAGCAGGCCAAGCAGGGTGAAACAACCCAGCAGCCGGGCGCCCGGACAGGCGCCGGAATCCCGGCCGGCGAGGGCCTCTCGCTTGCACCGGAGGACGCCCCCGCCGTCAACGCGCCACGCACCGGCCCGGCTACGCCCCAGCCGATCACCCGGGACCGCCTGCCCGACATCACCCAGAATCTCGAAATCCTGCCCGATGATCTGTCCTCCTCGGGCACCGGCGCATCCCCGGTCCGCAATGCGAGTCCAGGCAGAGGCCGGACGTCCGAACGGAGCGCGGCCGGGACGACCGGAGCGCCAACGGGCCGCATGACCGAGAGCGATGTCAGGCAGCGCGACACCGACCGCGCCGCCGCAAAACAGCTCTTCGAAGCGCACTCCGTCGACTACGACCCGCGCAGGCCCTTCAAGCTCGTGCTGGTCGGCCTCCTCGTCGCGGGAGTCGGGATCGTCGGCTACTTCTGGTGGCAGACGCAGCCGCGCGGCACGTCGTTCGCGCAGCGACCGCCGCCGGCGCCGCCAAGCCAGCAGATTGCGAGCGCGCCGACGGCGAGGCCCGCCCCGCAGGCCAATCCTCCTTCGCCCGTGCCGCAGCCGCAGTCACCTACGCCAGCGCCGGCGCCGGCCGCCGTAGAGCCGCCGGCTGCACAATCCGCGACGCAACCCGTCGCGCCGATGCAGCCGCCCGCGTCGGCTGCGGTGCCGACTCCGCCCCAGCCCATGCCGGCGGTTCGCCCGACTTCGCCGCCGGCCCAGCCGGCCCCGCGCGTGCAGACCGCCCCGCAACCGGCGGCCGATCCGCTGCCCGGTGCACGGGGCACCATTTCGATCAGTCGCTCGCAAAGGAACGTGGATGCCGCGCTGAAGGGCGGCTACTCCGCGATTGAATCAGGCGACCTGGCGACTGCCCGCACCGAATACGATCGCGCGCTGCGCGGCGACCCGCTCAACCGGGATGCCTTGCTCGGCCTTGCCGCGCTCGACATTCGCGTCGGCGATTTTGATCGCGCGGCGGCCCGGTATGCCCGGGTGCTCGAGCTCGATCCGCGTGACGCGGTCGCGGCGGCCGGACTCATCGGCCTGCGCGGCACGGTGGATCCGGTGCAGGCGGAGAGCCGCCTGAAGACTCTGCTGGCGGCACAACCGGACTCGGCAATCCTGCACTTTGCGCTGGGCAACATTCTTGCGGCGCAATCCCGCTGGGCCGATGCGCAGCAGTCCTATTTCCGCGCGGCGGCGGCGGAACCGGAGAATCCGGACTTCGAATTCAATCTCGCAGTGAGCCTGGATCAGCTGCACAAGGAAAAGCTCGCTCTCGAGCACTACCAGCGCGCGATTGCGCTGGCCGCGAGCCGGTCCGCCGGCTTCAACAAACCCCAGGCCGAAGCCCGGATTCGCGACCTCCAGCGCTGACGGGTTACACTCGCGCGGCGCATGAACTCCCCGGCCTCCCCGCAAGCCAAGCGGCACATCGGGCAGATCCTCATCTCGCAGGGGATCCTGACCGAGGACCAGCTTCGCATCGCACTGCTCGAGCAGCTGAAAAGCCGCCAGCCGGTCGGCAAGCTGCTCGTGCAGCTCGGTTTCGTGTCCGAGGCCACGCTGCGCGACGCCCTGTCCGAGAAACTCGGGCTGCAGAGCGTCGATCTGCTGCAAATTGTCGTCGATCCCGCCGC